>NZ_JRGK01000360.1 GCF_000764645.1 Aeromonas finlandensis | reverse complement strand
CCCCCCCCCCCCCCTTGAGTAATGCCGATCCCACCTCTATTGCTATGGCTACCAAGAGGGATTGCTGGTGTAAGCCGATAAGGTATATCCATTTCCACCGACGAACAGTCAAGTGGCACACTAAAATCCGTTTTTATATTCCCAAAATCCTTTACACTCATTGGATTTCCATCATTAACACGTACATCTATATCGCCGCCCCGAATTTTACATGTCGCTGCACCAATAGTAAACTTTGCAGAAGGGATCGTGCTTAGCATATTCATGCCTGTAGAGCTGGTTGTATATCTTGCTTGAACAATCTTAGTTGGCATTGGAGTCTCAATGTTATATTCACCGGGTCTCACAACTCCTGACTTTATTGATTCCAATATACTAACATCATCACTCTGAGAACCACAAAAATATTTTTTTTCATTGACATTGATTTCCTGAGCTATAATAGCATTTGGGTTTTTTGTAATGTTCGTCCCCCCTGCTGACTCAGGAGCTGTTATTATAGAAAGTACCTTTGCATATTGATACCCACCAAGCTGATTAGTCTTACCCATTGTTCTAAGTAACACGCCTTCTAGATTGGTCTTTAAATTTATACGACCATCGCCTGCTAATGAGTGAAAATTATCATCATAAATCAACCCAAGCTGCTGATAATTTGAGCTAGTCTTAGAAGGCAAAACGCAGGTCCAATCGAAATCAACATTAAATTTCCCCCCGACAGAACCAGACGCAGAGTCAACATCAAGAGACTCGCCAATATAATAGGCTCTTGCAGATGATATACTACATGCCCCACTAGTGCCTGACATTTTAGTTACTAATGACTTACACAACTCAGTATTTGCCGCACTACTATTATTCGAAAAGATAGTTAACATACACAAAATGCTGAAAAAACCATTAAAACGCCATTTGCTTATAATGTTATTTTTTATACGAATAGTGAAATTAACTACTATAGGATTAAACTGTTGATGTATCATCTCAATCTCTTTTAATTGGCTTGAAAGGGAACTGGAAAATGGCATTAACATTTTAGCCATGGAGTTAATTACTAGAGCGACATTGCAAAACAGCTTTACTAAAATTGCCACTACGACTTTCGGTGGCTTGATATGGTACTTGGCAGCGCCCCGAACTTCCCGCAATAACTAATACCCTTTCATCACCATTGAGCAAAGCCAGGGCTCTGCCATGTGGGTCTGCAATCGCGAGCAAGGCACCATCAGAACCCTCCAATCGAGTCCCAAATGGAAGCGCGCTGCCCTTGCTGTCAAGCATTGTAAACTGTACTCGCTGAACTTTTCGCGCAGCAATTTTTGCGTAGGTGATGGCTCCGCGGCGGGGCACAACTTGAGCGTTGCCATCGACCAGCTCAACCCCATCAGCCAAAGTCCTAGAATCGACTCTAACGTTGTTGCGCCGATAGGGTGTGCTAGTCTCTACCAAGGCAAATCCGTTACTGCCGGTCTTGGCCAGACTACCACGAAAACCAACGCCTTCCTGTTTCGGCACTTCCACCAATATAGCCCCATCGTAAAAGCTAGGTGCCGCATTAATACCACCAGCATGGACAATCAACGAACCACCCCACTGGGCATTAGTTGAGTGGTAGCCGTTACCACTACTATATCCCAATCGCCCCTCTCCAAAGGCGGAGCGCAGGCCTGTACTCGCAACCCATCTTTTGTTGCCAAAACTATCATTGCTAGTGTTTAAGTTATAGTTGTAAGCTCCCCATGTGCCAGAAAGCCCCAGATTCTGATAGTTGCTTCGATAATCATCTCGTTGCTGCCAACTCCCTCCCAACGATAGGTTGTGTGTGCTCTCCCCCCAAGAGAGCGGGTGGGAAACATAAAGTGAAAGAAGGGTCTCATCACCCGATTCACTAAGGGTCTTCTGTACGCCAAATTGATAATTCAATCGCTCCCAGTAATGGTTATAACTGGCAGAAAGCGATCGAGATATCGGCCTATTATCCCAATAATCTTGCTCGCTGGCAGAGAGATTCAGCCCCCCAAAATCACCTGGCAGTTGTTGAGTAACCGAGATAGAAACATTAGAGCGAACCCGTGAGCTATAATGTCTCACACCCAATTTACTGTAATCCCGTATATGGTCATCTAGGCTGCGGTAATCCTCAGTGGCGTAGCGGTAACCAGCCAACGCCAAGGTAGTACCAGCATCATGGAATACGCGGCCGAAGCGAAAACGATAACTCTGTCCTTGATTGTGACCCATACCGGTGTCGCTATCAGAATGGGTTATGTCAAATGAGAGGGAGCCGAAGCGACTACCAAGCCCTAGACCTGCATTCAACGCATAGTAATGTTGCATACCCTCGATCCCTCCATAGAAGGTGAGATCCGAAAGTGCACCATAGGCACCATCGGCGGATAAGTACCACTGCTCACTACGGTCAAGCAGATCATTATCAAGCTGGCCAAAACTCAGCTGGTAACGACTTGTTCCTTCACGAACCATTACAGGGAGCATGCCAAAGCCTTGGTTTCTCACCTTTCGTGTTCCATCAGCCTCAATTACGGTGATCTCCAGATCTCCATTGCTACCATAGGTAGGAATATCTCGAAATTCGAACGGGCCTGGTGCGACAATAGAGCTGTAGACCAGATGACCACCCTGACGTATTTCTACAGTTGCATTGGTATCAGCAACGCCACTAACAACAGGAGAATAACCTCTCAGCTCATCTGGCAGCATGGAATCATCGGAACGTACCTGAATACCGAGCAAAGCCGGACTATCAAATACATCAGAACGACTATAGATCTGACCAACACTTAGTTGGCTACGCCAATCGGACAGGTCTCGTTCAACATAAGTTCTCAGGCTCTTGAAATCACCTTGATCATTCAGACCACTTAATTGACTCTGGTTGCGCAATCGCCAAGGACCAAAATTCACCCCTGAATTAAGGCTCAAATGGTGGCTACGGGAAGTCCCCATCGAATCACTATCATTGAAACGCCCCTGAAGGTTATAGTTCACAAAAGCAGTGGTAATCCCTTCATCCCAAAGGGCAGGTTCAACATAACTACGGCTGCTGTATTCAAAGGCAGTTTGAGGAAATGATAACCTCAGTTTCTGGGTACTTTTGTCATAGTCCCAACTAACATGGTCTATCTCCTCTAGGTTTACACAAGAGAGTACTCCTATAGACGATGTATATAGCGCCTTCCTAATGCCAATCTTTTCCATCAACTCTGCTGTGATGCATGGTTCAGCACCATCATTCGTAGGTACAAACTTGACATTCGCCTTGGAAAATATCTTGCTATTCACATACAGATCAACCAGATATTTACCAGGAACTACAGTATCTTGACTTAGAAATATTTCAAAATCTACATCTTGATTTCCTCGTAAAAAAGCAGTGTTATATTTACGATTAACACTTTCAGTTGCTGATGTTGCAAATACAAACTCATGTTCAAACATACTGATAATAATTGCTAAACATGTGACCAGCCTAGCACTTCTAAATTTGTTAAAAATCATATTATGACCCAAGCGAATGCAATACAACAAACATCAACCAGCAAGATTCAATTAACACAAGTCAGAGTTACGGCTTTATCAAGACTGGCGATGAAGCTACCCCTTCCTTTAATTCCCCCATATAGGTTTTCACTGCACCAAAATCATTGACAATCCCCAAAGTAAACTTACCATCAGGCTGAACCTTTTGAAGTGAAAACGTAATTTTACTCATTGGTGGTATCATTCTCCCCTTAATATCACCCCCCACATTAACGAAGCTAACCATATTAATGTAATAAGGTGTAGGGTTGTAAACTTCAAGATTATTATTTACTGACTTAAACATCAATTTCTCAGGTGCAAGGTACGGCTCCCCATTTAAACCATTCGGACGATAGAATACTTTTATACGCTGCATAAGTGCCAATTGCAGTACATTCTCACCTTCTACAGCCAGAGGTATTTCCTGCACATTCAACCAAAAAACAGATTCTCTGTCCTGAGGTAGCCCTCTCCCCTCATAGAATAATCGCAATAATTGACGTTGATTACCTTTTATTTTTGCTAGTGGAGGAGTAACAGCAAATGGCGGAGCCTGATTTATATCACCATCTCCTTCGATCCAAGTTTGGATAGCAGTCTCTCTATCACTATTATTATCTACATTAATCGAGGCCTCCTTTTGCATACCATTATATATGATTCGTGTGGCAGAGAGGCTGATTGATGCATGACTATGCACTGCCACTAACGAGAGCAGCAGGCCTATAATAAAGTTTGATTTATTCATTACCAATGCCTTTTAAAAAGTGCATGGTTAACCCATGCACTATAAAATTAAAGAATCATTCGTAGGTCAAAACGAATGGCAGCACTGCTTTTACCATACCGGCCTCAACATCCTCACCAGAGCCATCTTTGGCATAGTTGGCAGAAATCAAAATATTAGCTACACCTTTACCATCAATAGGTGCACTAATTTCGGCATTACCATTGCTGAAATCCAAAATTTCCATTTTGTCGTTCATAACAACAAAACCAACTCCTTTAGCTGCATTATTATCAGCTGTATTTTTGAGCACCTTCCCCTCAAATGAACCAGCCTTTGGCATCAAAGACATATTAACAGTACCTGAGCTTGCCCCCTCACAGGTGACTGCAGTAGAGAGGGTAATCATACCAGCCTGCTTACCTGCTTCCAGAACATCTGATTCGCCCACTGTAGACAGTGTGAAATCCAAATCACCAGCACTCAGTTCACAGCTCTGCGAAGTAACCGAGCCAGTAAAATTGATTTGGGCTGCATGGGAGGACATTGATGCTACGGAAAGAGAAAACATAATCGCGGTGGACAGTACATGCTTGATCATTTTCAAATCATCCTATTTTAGATATCTTTTAATTTTCCATTATTATATAACCCAACACATTGTTGCTGAGCTGTACTTATCATACTTACCCACCTTATCCCCTTAATAAGCCCCTAGCTCCGAAACACGTAGGAAAACCCGCAATCTCGCAACACCGTTCAGAACATGACCAACTCTGGCTAATTTCACCGATTGAAAAGTGATTCACCCAGACATGGGGTTTATTGGTTTCGGGGATTAGTCTTGCCTTACGTTTTGCTTGGGATTGCTTCTCAAATCGATGAGGCTTGAATGGAACCAACTGAAAGCGTGGCGCGCAGATCACCATCATCCGCTTAGCAAGGCACTTCACCCCATCACTCACTGACCTCAATACAACAGTCTCGTGGTTCACTCACCTTCTGGATTGGGTTAATCACATAGAACGGCTGTGGCACATAGTTATATGAAACCATCACGTGCAATCACTCACCAATGCAGAGAATGGCCTACCTGCTGGCGCGAGTGAATCAATTCATGGATACCAAGTCTCCTTTCCCAGAGAATGACTATGGAGCAGCGAATTTATAGCACTATTATCAACCGTTATTTAGACAGACTTTAAAACATTCCAATGCCTCACATAGGTTAACTCCTACACACATCGACGACTTTGACCTACAAGCGCTCCATGTTTATTGCGCTATTATCGCTTCAGATACAAAAATCATTATTGCTGTACTTTTACTGTTTTGGAGATGGTGACCTTTCTCATTCTACCTCCACGACCATTATTATCACAAAGCAAGGTTGCTTTTAGCTTCAGATAATTACCATACACCTTCTGTCGACTAGTAAAACAATGTGCAACCATTACATATAAAGTCAGCCAACTACTCCTATGATATACTTAGAGGCGCATTCATGACGATGAAATACTATTCAGCCTACCCGGATATGTTACAACTAGATGCCAATATTATTGAACTGATTGCCGATGAGCATCCGGTGGTACGACTGGATAGCACTATTTTTCATCCACAGGGG
>NZ_JRGK01000036.1 GCF_000764645.1 Aeromonas finlandensis | reverse complement strand
AGCAGAAGACCCAGGTTTGCCTGCGCTTTGTGCCGGAAGGGCAGGGCACTCGCCTCTATTTCCTGCAGACCGGTTGGGCCAATGATCCGGATTGGGATCAGGGATATGCCTATTTTCGGGAAGAGTGGCTGGAGACCAGCCTGCCACGGTTGCAGTACCGTTTTACCCACGGTCCTATCGATTGGAACAATCCGCCTGACAAGGCACAGTTGAAGACGCTGGCCCAGTAACGCCAGATTTCAGACATAAAAAAAACCGGCCAAAAGGCCGGTTGAAACAGTTCAGGCTTGTCAGGTGACAAACGTATCCAGCGGATGAAAGTCGCTTTCCACTCCTTGTGAAGCACAACCCTCTTGGTTACGTGCAGCTACTTTATGCCATCCACACTGAATTGAGGCTGAACCATAAGTGATTCAGCCTAATTTGTCTTTTTAATCAGAGATTTATCCCCATCGATTGACGCAAGTAGGCGCCTGCGCCAAGCAGACCCGGCCCCTCATGAGTGATCAGGAACACCGGGATCTCCTTGAGATAGGACTTGAAGCGTCCCTTGTCTTCAAAGGCGACCCGGAAACCGGAACCGGTAAAGAACTCCTGAAAGCGCGGCACTATGCCACCTGCAATATAAACGCCGCCGAAGGTACCCATATTCAGCGCCAGATTGCCGGCAAAGCGGCCCATCAGCACGCAGAACAGGCTCAAGGTGCGACGGCAATCGAGGCACTCCCCGGCCAGCGCGCGTTCGGTAATATCTTTGGGCGCGAACGGCTCAGGCTCACGGCCATCGGATTTCACCAGACCACGATAGAGATTGACCAGACCCGGGCCGGAGAGGAAACGTTCGGCCGAGACATGGCCCAATTCGCCCCGCATCACCTGCAGCACCGCATCTTCCTCTTCGGTATTGGCGGCAAAATCCACATGACCACCTTCACCCGGCAGGCTCAACCACTGCTCGCCCGCCTTGACCAGATGTGCGACCCCAAGGCCGGTGCCTGCACCATAGATGGCGATGGGTTTGCCAGCCACCGGCGCCGCGCCGCCCAGCTGGATGCGATCCGATTCGACCAACACCGGTACTGCCATCGAGACCGCTGTAAAGTCGTTGATCACCTGCAGGCGATCCAGCCCGAGATTGCTCTGCATCTCGCTGATGGAGAACTCCCAACTGTGGTTGGTCATGGCGACCCAGTCACCGTTGATGGGGCAGGCGATGGCGATGCAGGCTTCAGCCACCTGTGCCTTGTGTTCGTCCAGATAGAGGCGTACCACGGCTTCAAGGCTGGGATGAGCCAGACCTGAGTAGGTCTTTGCCTGAGAGATAGTACCGGTGGCCAGCTCACACAGGGCCAGACGCGCATTGGTGCCGCCGACATCGCCGACCAGCGCATGGGTATGCTGCATAACAACTCCTTCGTTACAGGATGGGGACGACTGTGGTGTCCCGACATTATTGTTGGATTATGACGGCCCATTCTATCCGAGCTGGGCCCCGCTCACCCGCCGGATCGATACAAACGTGCGCCTGCTCACAGTGTTGTTGCTTTGCAACATTTGTAAGCGTTTTCACGACTAGGTGACGTTTTGTAACGAAAAGTACGAAATAATTAGAGATGAGTCATACTTTGTATGGCAGGCGTTAGTTGCGATAACCGCTTGTCTTGTATAGTCCTTAGCTTGATTGGAAACCTGCTTAGCCGTAGATTGAGTGCAAAGACACTGAAGCTAAATTACAAAAACGCCTGGTGGTAATGATGAATACCCTTGATAAAATTACGAACAACTTGGAAAGTTTCAGTAAATCAGAGCGCAAGGTTGCCGAGGTGATCCTGGCGTCTCCCCAGACTGCCATCCACTCCAGCATCGCTGCCTTGGCCAAGATGGCCGATGTCAGTGAGCCGACTGTCAACCGCTTTTGCCGCCGTCTCGATACCAAGGGCTTTCCCGATTTCAAACTCCATCTGGCCCAAAGCCTGGCTAATGGCACGCCTTACGTAAATCGCCATGTGGAGGCGGAAGATGGGCCGGATACCTATACCGCCAAGATCTTCGAATCCACCATGGCCTGCCTGGATGCTGCCAAAAACAGCCTGGATATCTCTGCCATCAACCGCTGCGTCGATATCCTGACCCAGTCCAAGAAGATCAGCTTCTTTGGCCTTGGCGCCTCCTCCGCCGTTGCGCGCGATGCCCAGAATAAATTCTTTCGCTTCAACATTCCGGTAGTGAGCTTTGACGATATCGTCATGATGCGTATGAGCTGCATCAATAGCAGCGAAGGGGATGTGGTGGTGCTGATTTCCCATACCGGCCGCACCAAGGCGCTGGTCGAAATCGCCTCTCTGGCCCGCGAGAACGACGCCACTGTGATCGGCATGACTGCCAAGGATTCCCCGCTGGCCCGCGAGTGCAATCTGGTGCTCTCCATGGATGTGCCGGAAGATACCGATGTCTATATGCCGATGGCATCACGCATCGCCCAGCTGGCGCTGGTGGATGTGCTGGCGACCGGTTTTACCCTGCGCCGGGGGATGAAATTTCGCGAAAACCTGAAGAAAGTGAAAGAGGGATTGCGCGAATCCCGCTTTGAAACCCCGCACTCTTCCTGAACCGTTGGGGGCTCTGGCCCCCGACTGTCTATGCCCCCCGCCTTGGTGTAGTATTGTAATTTAATAACAAAAACCACCCAGATGGTTTGCAAACGGGTGCATCGAGCCATGGGCTTGATGGGGCAGAATCTCAAGTCATATCAACTTCATATTGGAGTCTTTCATGCCTAGACGTACAAAGATTGTAACCACACTCGGTCCTGCCACCGACCGCGAAGGGATCCTCGAAGGGATCATCCGCGCCGGAGCTGACATGGTGCGGATGAACTTCTCTCACGGCACTGCTGAAGACCATATCCTGCGCGCCAATCAGGTGCGTGACATTGCTGCCAAGCTTGGCCGTCACGTTGCCATCATGGGTGACTTGCAAGGCCCGAAAATCCGCGTTTCCACCTTCAAGGATGGCAAGGTCTATCTGGCCATTGGCGACAAGTTTGTGCTGGATGCTGCGCTCGGCAAAGGTGAAGGTTGTCAGGAGCAGGTCGGCATCGACTACAAGAGCTTGCCCGATGATGTGATTGCCGGCGATATCCTGCTGCTGGACGATGGTCGTGTGCAGCTGAAAGTCGAGCGTGTGGAAGGGACCCGTATTCATACCACAGTCACTGTGGCTGGTCCGCTCTCCAACAACAAGGGCATCAACAAGAAAGGGGGCGGCCTCTCCGCTCCGGCCCTGACCGAGAAAGACAAGGAAGATATCAAGACTGCCGCTTTGATGAACGTGGACTATCTGGCCGTCTCCTTCCCCCGCTGCGGCGATGATCTGCGCTACGCCCGCGAACTGGCCCGCGAAGCCGGTTCCAATGCCAAGATCGTGGCCAAGGTTGAGCGTGCCGAAACCGTCGCCACCGATGAGGCGATGGAAGATATCATCCTCGGTTCCGATGCTGTCATGGTCGCCCGTGGCGATCTGGGTGTCGAGATTGGTGACCCCGAGCTGGTTGGCGTACAGAAGAAGCTGATCCGCCACTCCCGCCGTCTGAATCGTGTTGTGATCACCGCGACCCAGATGATGGAGTCGATGATCAACGCGCCGCTGCCGACCCGTGCCGAGGTCATGGACGTGGCCAACGCCGTGCTGGATGGTACCGATGCGGTGATGCTCTCCGCCGAAACCGCCGCCGGTCAGTTCCCCATCGAAACCGTCACCTCCATGGCGAGCGTCTGTGTCGGTGCCGAGAAGCACCCGAGCCTGAACGTCTCCAACCACCGCATGAGCTACACCTTCACTTCGGTGGAAGAGGCGGTTGCCATGTCCACCATGTATGCGGCCAACCACCTGGAAGGGGTCAAGGCGATCGTGGCGCTGACCGAATCCGGTACCACCCCGCTGCTGATGTCCCGTATCAGCTCAGGTCTGCCGATCTTCGCCATGTCTCCCCACAACAAGACCCTGGCCTGGACCAACCTCTACCGTGGCGTTACCCCGGTGATGTTTGACGGTGACGAGACCAAACCGGTCTACGAAGTGTGCCGCGACGCGCTGGACGTGCTCAAGGCCAAAGGTCTGGTACAGAGCGGCGACATGGTGCTGCTGACGCACGGTGACAAGATGGAAACCGTGGGCAGTACCAACACCTGCAAGGTGATGATGGTCGAATAAGCGCTTTAGTCTGCGCTGTCATCAAAGCTGTTCGCCACGGGCGAGCAGCTTTTTTTATGGCTGTCGCATGGGATCCATCGCCAAGCGTGAGGTGAGCGTGGACTCAATGATTGCCTCAATCGCCCGTCGTCCCGATAATGCGGGATGACCTGCGCACGACATGCACGACAAACCTGTCTATGTTGGCCATGACCCGAAATCCGGGTGAGATGGTGCGTAAACGGGTAACACGGAATGGGAGCAAGAAGATGAACAATCGCAACTGGTTGCTGGCCCTGTCACTGAGTCTGGCCTTCTCACCCTGTTATGCCGACTGGGCCAAGCTCAAGGCCGCGGCGTCCGATCTGGGGACGGCGGTGAGCGAGACCAGCAAGGAGGTGTGGCAGGATGTCAGCGATTTCTCCAAGAAGAGCTGGGCCTCCATCTCGGCCTGGGGTGAGGATGCCTTCAACACAGCCGGGGTCTGGACTGACAAGAGCATTGCGACCGGCAAGGAGTGGCTGAAGGCGGCCGACAAGGAGCTCAACGCCATGTTGAACCCCAAGACGGCAAAAGAGGCGAGGATCGCGCTCAATACCATGGCAGACACCGCCCTGGTGCGGTTGTTCAACGAGCAGCCATCAGCCAAGTTGTTGTTTGACAAGGCCTATGGTTATGCGGTGTTCGATTCGCGCAAGTTTTCGCTGATGCTCCACACCAATCAGGGGGCAGGCGTTGCGATCAATCGAAAAAATGGCAAGCACACCTATATGAAGATGTTTGGCGCGGGTCTTGCTGCCGGTATCGGGGGCAAGTTCTATCAGCAGGTGATCCTGTTTGAAGACAAGGCCAGATTCGATGCCTTCGTGACCCAGGGGTGGGAGGCCACCTCCGAAGTGGGCGTGGTGGCAGGCAAGGAGAGCGCCGAGTTGACCGCCAAATATAACGGTGGCATGGCCATCTACCAGATTGGCGAGAAGGGTCTGCTGCTTGATGCCAATATCTCCGGCTCCAAATACTGGATCGACAAGGATCTGACCCAATAAAGGCGAAGATCCCGCTCCTGCCGGTTGAACATCGAGGGTGATTAACCGGCAGATACTATCGTTTTTGCTGCGTTCTACCATACCCACAATCCCGCTATATCCCTTCTCCGGACAGCCATCAGATTGATTGGCACTCTAATTGCTTGTTGCATGCCAGCGTCAATGATTTGTCTGGGGATGGAAAATGGAAATAAGTGCAAGCAGCCTGATGCAAGAGATGCAGGCGCTCAAAATCGAAGCAGGCGCAACGCCGCTGGCACAGCCCGGTCGTCCGGTGACATCCGACTTTGGTCAGTTGCTGCAGCAGGCGCTGGGCAACGTCAACGAGTTGCAAGGCGCCGCCAATGATCTGCGCACCCGTTTCGATATGGGCGACAAGTCGGTGGATCTGGCCGAGGTGATGATCGCAGGCCAGAAATCTTCCATCGCTTTCGAAGCCACGGTACAGGTGCGCAACAAGATGGTCGATGCCTACAAGACCATCATGAACATGCCGGTATAAGCGACGCCTATAAACCATGACGACTGAACATCATGAACATGTCAGCAATAAGGACATAAATCGTGGCTACTGACCAAAACGGCGATCTGCTGATAAACGATGAGGGCACCGCCGCCCTCGATGAGAATGAGCAGAAGAGTTCGGCGCTGGGCTTCTTGTCCAATACCGATGTGCTGCGGCAAATCACCCTGATCCTGGGGCTTGCCATCTGTCTGGCCATCGCCGTGTTTATCCTGCTGTGGGGCAAGGAGCCGGACATGCGTCCCCTCGGTACCTACACCACTCAGGAGTTGGTCAAGACCCTCGATTTCCTCGATCAGCAGAAGATCCCCTATGAGGTGGATGGCAAAAACGTACTGGTCAGTGCCGAGAACTATCCCAGCATCAAGCTGGCATTGACACGTGCCGGGCTTGCCAGTGCCACGGAAACCAGCAGTGATGGGGAAGATATTCTGCTGAAAGACTCCAGCTTTGGTGTCAGCCAGCGGATGGAGGGCGAGCGCCTCAAGCTGAGTCGTGAGCGACAGTTGGCCAGTGCCATCGAGCAGTTCCAGAATGTGGCCAAGGCCCAGGTGCTGCTGGCTATCCCCAAAGACAACGTCTTCGCCCGAAATGAACGCAAACCCAGTGCGACCGTGGTGGTCAACCTGAAAGGGGCTGCGCTGGGGCAGGGCGAGGTGGACTCCATCGTTGATATGGTCGCCTCTGCCGTTCATGGCCTGGAACCCACCCGTATTACCGTGACCGACCAGAACGGTCGCCTGCTCAACTCCGGCTCGCAAGATCCCGTCTCTGCCCAGACTCGTAAAGAGTTTGCCATGCAGCAGAAGCAGGAGCTGGAGTACAAACAAAAAATTGACGCCATCCTGATCCCTGTTCTGGGGGCTGACAACTATACGGCGGAAGTGGATCTCTCCCTCGACTTCTCCCAGCAGGAACAGACCCGCAAAACCTATAACCCGGATCTGCCAGCGGTGCGTTCCGAGATGACTGTTGAAGAGAATAGTGCCAATGGTAGTAGCGGCGGTGTGCCCGGGGCGCTCTCCAACCAGCCGCCTGCTGCGTCCAGTATTCCCCAGCAGGCAACCGGTCCCAATGCTGATGCAACAGCCTCCTCTTCCGGCCGTTCCCGTAAAGAGGCGACTCGCAACTTTGAGCTGGATACCACCGTTAGCCACACTCGTCGCCAGATGGGCGGCATTCGCCGCATGACGGTCTCGGTTGCGGTCGATTACAAAGCGGCTACGGCTGCTGATGGCAAGGTCACCCGCGAGGCACGCAGTCAGGCAGAGCTCGATACCCTGCGCCGTTTGTTGAGCGGTGGTCTTGGTTTTGATGTGACCCGGGGTGATACCCTTGAGGTAGTTGCCATTCCGTTCAATCGCCCCGAGCTGGAAACTGTCGCCGATCTGCCAATCTATGATCAGCCCTGGTTCTGGCGTGCGGTACGGATTGCTGCCTCGGTGCTGGTGATTATCGTCTTGATCGTGACGGTGGTTCGTCCCATGCTCAAGCGGCTGCTCTATCCGGATGCCAAGCCGGAAGGGGAGCTGGACTTCGACAACCACACCGTACTCGGTGGCGACGACGAACTCAGTCTGCTGGCGGCACAGGCGGAAGCGGAACCGGTATTCGGTCTGCGCGATGGTCAGCTGAAACTGCCTGATCTGCACCGTGACGAAGACTTGCTCAAGGCGGTACGTGCGCTGGTGGCGAACGAGCCGGATCTGGCCGCTCAGGTCATTAAAGAATGGGTAACGAACAAAGATGCCTGAAGAAAAGAAGACTCAAGTCACCGGCAATGACATCACCGACAGTCAGCGCCAGATCCTGGATCAGATGTCCGGGATGGAGATGGCCGCGGTGCTGATGCTCAGCCTCAATGAAGAGGATGCCGCCCAGATTTTCCGCCACCTCGAGCCCAAGCAGGTGCAGCGGCTCGGTATGTCGATGGCTTCCATGTCCGACTTCAGTCACGATCGGGTGGCGGCGGTGCACCGTCAATTCATCGACGATATCCAGAAGTACACCAACATCGGTATCGGCAGCGAAGACTTCGTGCGCAAGGCGTTGGTGGCGGCCCTTGGCGAGGACAAGGCGAGCAACCTGGTGGACCAGATCATTCTCGGTTCCGGCGCCCGCGGCCTCGACTCCCTCAAGTGGATGGATGCCCGTCAGGTGGCCAGCATCATCCAGAACGAACACCCGCAGATCCAGACCATCGTGCTCTCCTATCTGGAGCCGGAGCAGTCCGCCGAGATCCTGAGCCAGTTCCCGGAGCAGGTGCGCCTCGATCTGGTGATGCGTATCGCCAACCTCGAAGAGGTGCAACCGGCGGCGCTGCAAGAGTTGAACGACATCATGGAGAAACAGTTCGCCGGTGCGGCCGGTGCCCAGGCCGCCAAGATGGGCGGCCTGAAGGCAGCCGCCAACATCATGAACTACCTGGATACCAACATCGAAGGTCAGCTGATGGACTCCATCCGCGAGTCGGACGAAGAGATGAGCCAGCAAATTCAGGATTTGATGTTCGTGTTCGAAAACCTCATCGATGTGGACGACCGCGGCATCCAGACCATGCTGCGGGAAGTGCCGGGGGATCTGCTGCAGCGCGCTCTCAAGGGCTCCGACGATCAGATGCGCGAGAAGATCTTCAAGAACATGTCCAAACGGGCGGCCGAAATGCTGGCAGACGATCTGGAGGCCATGGGGCCAATCCGGGTCTCCGAAGTGGAAGCGGCCCAGAAAGAGATCCTCTCCATCGCCCGCCGTCTGGCGGATGCTGGCGAGATCATGCTGGGTGCCGGTGGCGGCGAGGAGTTCCTCTAAGCCATGGCCCATAAACAGAACCGCGATGCCAAACCCGCATCAGGCAGTGGTGAGGAGCAGCGCAAAGCATGAACAACAAACTGCGTGGTTATGTGCGCCCCGAGGGTGATGATGCCCGGGTAGAGACCTGGGGTTGGCCCGAGATGGAGGTCGAGGTGGAGGCGGGGGCGCCGACCAATGCCCTCGGGTTTGCTCCCGACTGGTATCAGCAGGAAGAGGAGGTGGTGGCGCCGGAGCCCGAACAGGAGCCGACCCCCAGCATCACCGCCGAAGAGCTTGAAGCGATCCGTCAGGCTGCCTGGGAAGAGGGGATGGCCGAGGGACGCGAGTCCGGCTATGCCAAGGGGATGGAAGAGGGCAAGCTGGAAGGGCTGCAGCAGGGCCACTCTGCCGGTCTCGAACAGGGGCGCGAGGAGGGGCTGGCCATGGGCCGCGAGCTGGTGGAGCAGGAGATCGCCCACTGGCAGGGGCTCGCCGCCCGCCTTGCCAATCCGCTTAACGAGCTGGATCAGGCAGTGGAGCAGCAGCTGGTTTCGCTGGTGATGCAACTGGCCCGCGCGCTCATTCGTCATGAAGCGGAGACCTCTCCCCGCATCCTGCTGGAGGCGCTTAAAGAGGGATTGGCCTTGCTGCCCGCCGCCGAGCAGGGGGTGACCCTGATGCTGCATCCCGATGACATCACGCGAGTCGAGCAGGCATTTGGCGCCGAAGAGTGTGCCAAGCGCCACTGGCGATTGCAGAGCGATCCCACTCTCTCCCCCGGCGATCTGCAACTGGCCACCGAGCTCTCCAGCATCGATCTGACCCTCTCTGGTCGCATCGAACAACTGCTGCGCAACTTCTTGCGGGACAATGCGTCGCAGAACCCGGCTTCACAGGACTCACGCCCATAACTGATGCCGGACACTGCTGTCCGGCTGCACTTTTTAGCTCTCAGGAGGCCAGATGAGCGGCTCGCTACTGAACCGGTTGCAAGGGTACAAGGTACGCGACAGCGCGCCCAAACCGCCGGTTGCTGGCAAATTGACCCGGGTGGTGGGGTTGACCCTCGAAGCCATCGGCTGCCGCGCCGCCATCGGTGCGCTCTGCCGTATCGATACCCAGGATGGCATGCTGGAGGCTGAAGTGGTGGGCTTCTCAGGCGATCGCCTGTTTCTGATGCCGAGCGAACAGCTCAAGGGGGTGATCCCCGGTGCCCGTGTGGTGCCCATCACCGAAGAGCACGGCATTCCGGTTGGCATGAACCTGCTTGGCCGGGTCATCGACGGCATCGGTCAGCCGCTTGATGGCCTCGGCCCCATTCTCTCTTCCCAGACCGTGCAGTTTGCCCAGAACCGCATCAACCCGCTCTCACGCCGCCCGATCCATCAGCCGATGGATGTGGGGGTGCGCGCCATCAATGCGGTGCTGACCGTGGGGCAGGGCCAGCGGATGGGGCTGTTTGCCGGTTCCGGTGTCGGTAAATCGGTGCTGCTCGGCATGATGACCCGCGGCTCGGTAGCCGACGTGGTCGTGGTGGGCCTCATCGGTGAACGGGGCCGGGAAGTGAAAGAGTTTATCGAAGACATTCTGGGGGAGGAGGGGCGTGCCCGCTCCGTGGTGGTGGCAGCCCCCGCCGATGCCTCGCCGCTGATGCGTCTCAAGGGGTGTGAAACGGCGCTGGCCATCGCCGAGTATTTTCGCGATCAGGGGCTAAACGTACTGCTCTTGATGGATTCACTGACCCGTTATGCCCAGGCCCAGCGTGAAATCGCGCTGGCGGTGGGCGAGCCACCGGCGACCAAGGGCTATCCGCCCTCGGTATTTGCCAAATTACCGGCGCTGGTGGAGCGGGCGGGCAACGGCAGTGACGGCCAAGGTTCCATCACTGCCTTCTTCACCGTACTGACCGAGGGGGACGATCTGCAGGATCCTATCGCCGATGCAGCGCGGGCGATCCTCGATGGCCACATTGTGCTGTCGCGCGAGCTGGCCGATGCGGGCCACTATCCGGCCATCGACATCGAGAAGTCCATCAGCCGGGTCATGCCCATGGTGACTTCGCCGGAACATATGGATTTGGCGCGTACCCTCAAGCAGTTCTACTCCCTCTATCAGCAGAACCGGGATCTCATCACTATCGGCGCCTACAGTCAGGGTTCCGATCCCCGCATCGACCGCGCCATCATTCAAAAACCCTATCTGGATCAGTTCTTGCAGCAGGGGATGCGCGAGGTCATTCACTACGATGATGGCCTGCAAGCCTTGCAGATGGTGGCGATGCCATTGATGCGCTGATGACGGTCGGTAACAGAGAGGTCGACGATGAGTAAAGGGTTGGTATTGTTGGCCGAACGGTTGGTGGAGGCGGAGCAGCAGTGTGCGCTGGCGCTGGTGAAGGCACAGCAAGATCTCAAGCTGTTCATGGATCAGCAAAATGCCCTCAACCAGTACCGCCAAATCTATCACCAGCAGTGGACCGATCGCGGCTTGCAGGGGATCTCGCCCCAGCAAAACAGCCAGTATCACGCCTTTATCAACAAGCTCGAACAGGCTGCGACCCAGCAGTATGAAGGGGTATTGCAGGTGCGTCAGGCGCTGGAGCAACGTCGTGAGGAGTGGCTGGCGGCCCAACAGCGGCGCAAGGCGGTGGAGCTGTTGCTGGAGAAGCAGGCGAGCCGCGAGCAGCAGAAGGCCCAGCGTCAGGAGCAAAAAATGCAGGATGAGTACGCCATGTTGCGGCGCTTTCATCAATCTGGCCTGTAACTTGCTTTGATCTGGACATTGTCGGCGGCCATCTCTTTGGGGGCCACCAGAATTCAGGGATCCCATCATGATGCAGACACTGTTGACACAAACGCCTTCAGCCCCGGCTAACGGTTTGGATAAAGCGCCCCTGAGCGGATCCTCCGAGAACAAGGGTATCGATAGTGGTACTGGTGCCGACAACAAAGGCGACTTTGCCTCGCTCATAGCCAAGGTGCAGGGTGGTGACAAAAAAGGGCAGAGCAGTGACAAGGGGGCCGCTGACGCCACGAATAACGGTCAGAGTGCCCGCCCTGCCGGGACAGCCAAATCTTTGGCGAATGAGAATAACAGCGACGCCATCAAGGAGAAGGAACCAGACTCCGCTCAGAAGTCCGATGATGAGTTGCCGGTCAATGACTTTCTGCTTCACCTGCAAGACTCCCTGAAACTCGACACCTCACTGGTAACAACACAGGCAGCGGCGGCTTTGCAACAGAGTGCCGCCTCTGGCGCTCAGGTTGACGGCAATCTATTGCCGCAACAAGAGGGTGAGCAGGAAGACGCTCAGCCCGGTGACAGCGAAATCTCTCCTTCTGCGGGCAAGCTTGCCCAGCCACTGGCCGGAAAAGTGGCGACCGAATCATCATCTTCACTCATGGGTATGGGGACCGCTCAGGGCAAACCGGATACGCAGCTATCCGAACAGCTATCGACGGGAGAGGTCAGCGAGGCATCCGATGCGATCACCTCTGCAAAGGGAAGTGCACAGCAGCCGGATGAAGCCTCTGCCAAGGGCGAAAAGCTCCCCCTCAAAGAGGATGCACACGCCGCTGTTGCCAGCGGGAAAGGGGAAAAACAACTCTCCGTGGCTGAGCGACTGGCGCAATTGGCCAAGGTATTGCCTGTTGATGAGTCGGCAGGCGCCACCAAACCGGGTGAGTTGCTCACATCGAAAGAGGGGGGAGATGGCAAATCCGATACCTCCGCTACACCTAACCATGCCATGACCGGCAAGGGGCAAGCTGCTCAAGCTGCGAATCAGGGAGTGGCCATCAAGGCGTTCAGTGACGGGCTCAAGCAGCCTGACAACGGCGCGGCAACCGCTCCAGCCACAGCTGCAAATATGGCAGCTACTAATAGTGCAGGTAATGGTGATGGCAAGGGGGCCGACAAGAGTGCGGCTGAGGGTAGCCCGTCAGTGACCTCCACATCCACCAATCAGAATGCAGCTGTGAGTGCCCAGGGCGGGGCTGCCCAGAGTAGTGCTGCGCAAAGTGCTGTCACTCAAAGCGCCATGACCCAGAGCGATGGATCTGCGACACCGGTGATGGTGGCGCCGGAACAGGTGCTGGCACAAGCCGAGTCTCAGGGGCCGCAAGCCCCGCTATCTACCATCTCGGCAGGTATTCAGCAGATGGAGGTCTCCGGCAGTAGCGAGCTGCGCAAAGCGGTGCAGCTGGATGCGAAGCAGAAGGTGGGTGAACCGGACAAGAGCACCCTCGCGACGGCATCGGCCAGCGAGAGCAGCCAGAGTCAGACCGTGCAACATAGTCAGAACAGTCAGCCTCAGCCACAGTTGGCCGAAAACAGAGCACCTTCAGCCGCGGAGGGGGCTGTACGTCGTGAACCGCAGAATTTACCCCATCTGAAACTGGCCAGTCAGGAGGCGCCTGCCGAATTGCATCAGAAGGTCAACGTGATGCTGGCCGAAAAACTGCAACAGGCGGAAATTCAGCTCGACCCCCTCGGACTTGGCAAGATGAAGATCCAGATCCAGATTGGGGCCGACAGCCAGGCCAACGTCCATTTCGTGGTACAACATGGACAGACCCGCGAGATGCTGGAGCAGGCGATGCCCCGGCTGCGCGATATGCTGGCAGGGCAGGGGATCCAGCTTGGCCAGACTCAGGTGCAGCAGCAGTCGCAACAACAACAACAGCAGCAACAGCAGGGGCAGGCTGCCTCTAGTGGTCAGGGACAACAGGCGGCTGGTGGCAGCCAGTCGCACACTGGCAACGGGCAAGTGGAAGGGGAGTTCACCACTTCAACCTTGAGCTTGCTGGTGGAATCGACAAACGGTTCCGGAATTGATTTCTATGCTTGATGCAATCCCGAGTAAGTTTATGATATCGAACAAGTTTGAGACTAGGGTGGACAAGGGATGGCTGACGATAACGAATTGACGCTAAAAGACCCGGCCGCGGGCAAGAAAAAGAAGCTGATCATTATCATCGCCCTGGCGGTCATTTTGCTCGGTGGTGGCGGTGCTGGCGCTTTTCTGATGCTCTCCGGCTCGGATAAACCAGCCGCAGAAGCAGCAGAGGGTAAGGATGCCAAACCCAAGGTAGAGGCGCCCCAGCCTTCGCTCTATGTGGGCATGCCGCGCCCCTTTGTGTTTAACGTCGCAGGGGTACAACGGGATCGTCTGGTACAGATCAAGATCCAGTTGCAGGTACGTGGCGCCGCCGACGAGACGCTGGCCAAACAGAATATCCCTCTGATTGAAGGCACCTTGCTGCGCGTATTCAGTGCCGCCAGCGCCGAACAGCTGATGACCTTTGAAGGCAAGGAGAAGCTGCGCAAGGATTCACTGGAAGAGTGCCGCAGGGTACTGAAAGACCTGGTCTCTTCCCCCGTTATCGAACAAGTGCTGTTTACCGGCTTTGTAATGCAGTAGGTGAAGCGTGAGCGATCTGTTAAGTCAGGACGAAATTGATGCCCTCTTGCACGGTGTCGATGATGTCGAAGAGGAAGAGATTGGCTCGTCGGGGGATCCCGGCGTTGCCCAGTTTGACTTCTCCTCTCAGGACCGCATCGTCCGTGGTCGCATGCCGACGCTGGAGCTGGTGAACGAACGTTTTGCCCGCCATATGCGGATCAGCCTGTTCAACATGATGCGTCGTACTGCCGAGGTTTCGATCAATGGCGTGCAGATGCTCAAGTTTGGCGAGTATGTCCACACCCTGTTTGTGCCGACCAGTCTCAACATGGTGCGCTTTCGCCCGCTCAAGGGGACCGCGCTCATCACCATGGAGGCCCGACTGGTCTTCATCCTGGTGGAGAACTTCTTCGGTGGCGATGGTCGTTACCACGCCAAGATTGAAGGGCGCGAGTTCACCCCGACCGAGCGTCGCATCATCCAGATGTTGCTCAAGCTGGTGTTTGAGGATTACAAGGATGCCTGGGCGCCGGTGATGGACGTGGGCTTCGAGTACCTCGACTCAGAAGTGAACCCGGCGATGGCCAACATCGTCAGCCCGACCGAGGTGATCGTGGTGAGCTCGTTCCATATCGAGCTCGATGGCGGTGGCGGTGACTTCCATGTGGCGATGCCCTACTCCATGCTGGAACCGATCCGCGAGCTGCTGGATGCCGGTGTGCAGAGCGACAAGGGTGATACCGACGTGCGCTGGAGCAAGGCGCTGCGTGACGAGATCATGGACGTCAAGGTGGAGCTGCGGGCCAAATTGCTGGAGACCGAGCTGACCTTGCGCGAACTGATGGAGCTGCGTCCCGGCGATATCATCCCGGTCGAGATGCCGGAAAATCTGCTGGTCTATGTGGAAGATCTGCCTACCTTCCATGCCAAGATGGGGCGTACCAAGGATAATGTGGCGCTCAAGATCACCGACAAACTCAAGCGCCCGGAAGGGGTCAAGACAGAGATGCATCTGGTGACCCGGGGCGGTGTACGAATTGATGGCGAGGCCGAGCTGGAAGAGCTCGAGCGCAGTATCGAAGATCAACAGCGATAATCGACGGTTTATTGCGGTAAACGGTCACGAAGTAGCATAAGGAAACAAGATGAGCGGAACTGAGGAAGAGGATTTGATGGCTGATGCCTGGGCTGCAGCACTGGAAGAGCAGGTGACTGCTGAAGCCAAGCCAGCCCCCCTTGAGGAGCTGACCGATGATGCCCCCATCAGTGCCGAGGAGCGTCGCAAGCTCGATACCATTCTCGATATTCCGGTCACCATCGCCATGGAAGTGGGTCGCAGCCAGATCAGCATTCGCAACCTGTTGCAGTTGAACCAGGGCTCTGTGGTGGAGCTGGATCGGGTGGCTGGCGAGCCGCTGGA
Organism: Aeromonas finlandensis; assembly: GCF_000764645.1. GTDB lineage: Bacteria > Pseudomonadota > Gammaproteobacteria > Enterobacterales > Aeromonadaceae > Aeromonas > Aeromonas finlandensis. Next base: position 10,843 of record NZ_JRGK01000036.1, on the reverse strand, counting down.
TGTGCTGGTCAACGGCACCCTGATCGCCCACGGCGAGGTGGTGGTGGTGAACGACAAGTTTGGTATTCGTCTGACCGACGTCATCAGCCAGATTGAAAGGATCAAGAAACTCAAATGATGCGCCTCTTGCTGTTACTGCTGTTGCCTCTCCCTGCCCTTGCGGAGGCTCAGGGGGGCGTTAACTCCCCCAATTTGAGCTCTTGGTTGCTCTCCAGTCTGATGGTGATTGGCCTCATTCTGGTGCTGGGGTTCTTGCTCAAGAAGAGCAAGATTGCCACCGCCATGGGGGGCGGTCAGATGAAGGTGATCGCCAGCTTGCCGGTGGGTTACAAGGAGAAGCTGCTGGTGGTCAAGGTAGGCGAACAGCAACTGCTGGTCGGGGTGACGCCGCAGCAGGTTAACTTTCTCTACCGGCTGGAGGAGCCGCTGGACGAGAACCAGCCTCAGCCATTTTCTCAGCAGCTTGGCAAATTGATGGGCAAGCATGAAAAAACCTAACGGTTTATGGTCATACCTCGGGCTGCTGGTCGGCCTGTTGTCACCCTTGCTTCTGCTGTCACAGCCCGCAATGGCGCAGGACGGCATGTCGGCGGTGACCATCAAGACCATGGCAGATGGCTCTCAGGAGTACAGCCTGACCCTGCAAGTGCTGGCGCTGATGACAGCGCTCTCCTTCTTGCCTGCCATGGTGATCATGATGACCTCGTTTACCCGCATCATCATCGTGCTGGGTATCTTGCGTCAGGCGATTGGTTTGCAGCAGAGCCCCTCCAACCAGGTGCTGATCGGCATTGCCCTGTTTATGTCGTTTTTCATCATGTCGCCGGTGCTGGACCGCATCAATGATGAGGCGCTGCAACCCTATCTGGCCGAGACCATTCAGGCCAAGGAGGCGCTGGAGAAGGCCGAATTGCCCATCCACCAGTTCATGCTGGCTCAGACCCGGATCAAGGATCTCAATACCTTTATGGAGATCGCCAACGTGCAGGTAGAGAAGCCTGCCGATGTGCCGTTGCGGGTGCTGATCCCGGCGTTTGTCACCAGCGAGCTGAAAACTGCCTTCCAGATCGGCTTTATGCTGTTCTTGCCGTTCCTGGTTATCGATCTGGTGGTGGCCAGTATCTTGATGGCGATGGGGATGATGATGCTCTCGCCGATGATTGTCTCGCTGCCCTTCAAGCTGATGCTGTTCGTGATGGTGGATGGCTGGAACCTCATTCTTGGGTCGCTGGCCAACAGTTTCGGACTGGGTGCCGGTTAGCCGGTCGAGCGCAAGGAGCCCGAACATGAGTCCTGAAACCTTTGTCGACGTCTTTCGCGAGGCGCTCTGGCTGGTCAATATCATGGTAAGTGCCGTTATCTTGCCCAGCTTGGCGATAGGTCTGGTTGTCGCCATCTTTCAGGCCGCCACTTCCATCAACGAACAGACCCTGAGCTTTCTGCCTCGCCTCATTGTGACGCTGTTTGCGCTGGGTGCGGGTGCTCACTGGGGAATGCAGAGTCTGATGGACTTCTTCATACTGATGGTCAATCAAATCCCCGAGGTGGTGGGATGACCTACACAACCGCTCTGATCATGGAGTGGTTGTCTTCCATCCTCTGGCCGCTGGCGCGGGTCAGCAGCCTGCTGATGGTAATGGCGGTGTTTGGCAGCCGTCTGGCACCAGCCCGTATCCGGATGGGGTTGGCGCTTGCCATCACCTTTCTGATCTCGCCGTTGTTGCCGAAAATGCCTCCCATCGAACTCTTCTCTGTTGGCAGTTTTCTGGTGTTGGCCCAGCAGCTGCTGATCGGTATTGCCCTCGGCCTGATGACTCAGTTTCTGATGGAGAGCTTCGTGATGGCCGGTCAGGTCATCGCCATGCAGACCAGTCTGGGTTTTGCCACCCTGGTGGACCCGATGAATGGTCAGTCGGCACCCGTGGTGGGGCAGTTTTATCTGATGCTGGCGACCTTGGTGTTTCTGGCGCTGGATGGTCATTTGGTGATGCTGCGGCTGGTGATCCTCAGTTTTGAGACTTTGCCAGTATCGGATGCCGGGCTCACTTTACCAGCCATACGCACCCTGATCGGTTTTCTCGGGGTGATGTATCAGGCTTCGCTGGTGATGTCGCTCTCAGCCATCGTCGCCTTGCTGCTAATCAACTTTGCCTTTGGCGTCATGACCCGGGCGGCGCCGCAGCTCAACATTTTTAGTATCGGTTTTGCGGTCAGCATGATGTCGGGTCTGCTCATCCTCTGGCTCACCATCGGCGGTTTCCTTGGCCACTTTGATATGATGTGGGAGCGGGTGCAGGAGGTCAGCTGCGAACTGATCAACACCCAGTGCTTCGGGGGGGCTCATGGCTGATACCGACCAGGAACGTACCGAACAACCCACGGGCAAACGACTGCAACAGGCCCGTGAAAAAGGGCAGATTGCACGTTCAAAAGAGTTGGGGACCGCCAGCGTTCTGCTCTCGGCGGTCTTTGGTCTGTTGATGCTAAAGGGCTCGCTGGCGACCGCCATGGTCAAGGTTGTCACCATGGGCTTTACTCTGGACAGGGAGCAGGCTTTCGATCCCAATGCCATGATCGCCATGGTGCCGGCGCTGCTGGCTGAGCTGATCCTTCCGTTGGGGCTGCTGTTCGCACTGGTGGCGATTGCCGCTTTTATTGGCAATACCCTGATGGGGGGGATGAACTTTTCCACCGAGGCCATGATGCCCAAGATGAGCAAGTTAAGTCCGCTCAGCGGCATCAAGCGAATGTTCGGGGTGCAGTCGCTGATTGAGCTGGTCAAATCCATCGCCAAGGTGGTGTTCATCACCCTGTTTGCCTGGTGGATGTTATCCAGCCAGTTCAATCATCTGCTCAACCTCTCCATGGAGGGATTTCCCGGAGGCATTATCGATGCGCTGGAACTGTTTCTCTGGATGCTGATCATCCTCTGCTGCGCCCTGCTTCCCATCGTTGCCATCGACGTGCCGTTCCAGCAGTGGAACCACATGCGTCAGCTCAAGATGACCAAGCAGGAGGTCAAGGACGAGTTCAAGGACAGCGAAGGCAAGCCCGAGGTAAAGGGCAAGATCCGCCAGTTGCAGATGCAGATGGCGATGCGCCGGATGATGGGGGATGTGCCCAAGGCCGACGTGGTGATCACCAACCCGACCCACTACTCGGTAGCGCTTCAGTATGATGCGGGCAAACCCGGTGCCGCGCCCAAGGTCGTGGCTAAGGGCACCGATGAAATTGCAATGAAGATCAGGGAGATAGCCAGAGAGTACGAGATCCCCATCATGCCATCACCGGCTTTGACTCGGGCTATTTACCACTCAACCGAGCTGGGCCACGAGATCCCGGAAGGGCTGTTTGCGGCGGTTGCCCAGGTGCTCGCCTATGTCTTCCAACTCAAAAAATTCCGCCGTGGTCAGGGGCGTCGTCCCCAGCCGCTGGCTAAAGATCTGCCCATTCCGACCGAATATCGCAAATGACAAAGTTCTGACGTAGTCAAAATAAATCCATTGTATTTCAATGTGTTGTATTATTGGCTTGATGTTTGCTTGAATCTGGCACCAGCACGTTGAAATTGAGAAGAGCGATGGAATTCAAGGCAGCATTGGGCCAGTTTAAAAATTACCGGGGATTGTTGAGCAAAGGTCTTGGCACCCCGTTGCTGGTATTGGCTGCGCTCGGCATGGTGGTGTTGCCTATCCCGCCGCTGATGCTGGACGTGCTCTTCTCCTTCAACATTGCCCTCTCCATAGTGGTGCTGCTGGTATCCGTCTATACCCGCCGCCCCCTGGAATTTGCAGCCTTCCCGACCGTACTGCTGCTCGCTACCTTGCTGCGGTTGGCGTTGAACGTTGCCTCGACCCGGGTGGTGTTGCTGGAAGGCCATAATGGTAGTGCGGCAGCCGGTCATGTGATCGAGGCGTTCGGTAACGTGGTGATCGGCGGCAACTATGCGGTCGGCATCATCGTTTTTACCATCCTGATGATCATCAACTTTGTGGTTATCACCAAGGGGGCCGGGCGGATCGCGGAAGTGAGCGCCCGTTTTACCCTAGATGCGATGCCGGGCAAGCAGATGGCCATCGATGCCGATTTGAACGCTGGCCTCATCAATCAGGAAGAGGCGAAGAAGCGTCGCCAGGATGTGACCCAAGAAGCTGACTTCTACGGCTCCATGGACGGTGCCTCCAAATTCGTGAAAGGGGATGCCATTGCAGGCATCATGATCCTCTTTATCAACATCATCGGCGGCTTCATCATCGGGATGATGCAGCATCAGCTGACCTTCAGCGAATCGGCCGAGATCTATACCCTGCTGGCCATCGGTGACGGTCTGGTGGCGCAGATCCCCTCCCTGCTGCTCTCCATTGCCGCCGCCATCATAGTGACCCGTCAGAATACCGATCAGGACATGGGGACCGCAGTACTGGGTCAGCTGTTTGACAATCCCAAGGCGCTGATCATCTCTGCTGGCATCCTGCTGATGATGGGGTTGGTGCCGGGGATGCCGCACTTCGCCTTCCTGAGTCTGGGGGCTCTCGCCGCCGCTGGCGCCTGGTGGTTGTTGCGCCGTGAAAAACTGGCAGCGGCCAAGGCAGCCAAGGGCGAGTTGATGCCTGCTACTTCCGATCAGCCTCACGAGCAGAAAGAGTTGAGCTGGGACGATGTGATGCCAGTGGACATCATCGGTCTTGAAGTAGGTTATCAGCTGATCCCGCTGGTGGATCGCAATCAGGGTGGCGAACTGCTTAACCGGATCAAGGGAGTGCGCAAGAAACTCTCGCAAGAGCTGGGCTTTCTGGTGCCCGCCGTGCATATTCGAGACAACCTTGATTTGGCGCCAAACCAGTACCGCATCACCTTGATGGGGGTCAGTACCGGCGAGGCCAATGTCTACCATGATAAGGAGATGGCCATCAACCCGGGTCAGGTGTTTGGCCAGCTGCAGGGCATTGCTACCCGTGATCCGGCCTTTGGGCTGGAGGCAGTTTGGGTTGCCAAGGACCAAGTGTCACAAGCACAGACTTTGGGATATACGGTGGTGGATACGGCGACCGTGGTTGCTACCCATCTGAGCCAGATCCTCACCAATCATGCGTCACTGCTGTTGGGTCATGACGAAGTGCAACAACTGCTCGACATGATAGGCAAACATCAGAGCAAGTTGGTCGAAGGTCTGGTGCCGGAAGTGATCAGCATGGGTAACCTTGTGAAGGTATTGCAGAATTTGCTCAATGAAGGCGTGCCAATTCGTGATATGCGCACTATTCTGCAGACCCTGGTGGAATATGCCCCACGTAGCCCTGATCCGGAGGTGCTCACAGCGGCTTGCCGGATTGCCCTGCGTCGCCTGATTGTGCAGGAGATTGCTGGGCCTGATCCCGAGCTGCCGGTGATTACCTTGGCGCCGGAATTGGAACGTATATTGCATCAATCCTTGCAGGCTGGTGGCGGTGATGGTGCCGGTATTGAACCGGGTCTGGCAGAGCGGATGCAGCGATCACTGGTGGAAGCCACGCAACGACAAGAGTTGGAAGGTCAACCGGCGGTGCTTCTGACATCGGGGATCTTGCGCAATACCCTGGCGAAATTTGTCAAGAATGCCATTCCTGGATTGCGCGTTCTGTCTTATCAGGAAGTGCCCGACGACAAGCAAATTCGCATCGTCAGTGCGGTGGGGCAGAACTAGTTAGCGGAGACGACGGGTGAAGATTAAGCGGTTTTTTGCCAAGGATATGCGCACGGCTCTGGCCGAGGTCAAGGAGACGCTCGGGCCAGATGCCGTCATCATGTCCAACAAGAAGGTCACCGGAGGGGTAGAGATAGTCGCCGCAGTCGATTATCAATCCCAGGTTCCGGGGCCCAAAGATGCGCCGGTTCGCCGTCAGCTAAACGATGAAAGCGTCAATATTTCGTCTGCTGCACGGCAGATGATCCGTCCCGAGCCGACACCGGCGAAGGAGCAGAACGAACATTATGCCGATACCCTGGCCGCCTTGCTGGCGCGCCAGCAGAAGCTCAAGCCGGGCAATGGGGCGCCAATGGGCAATACCCAATCGGCCGGGCTGGCCGCTGCCAATGCAGCGCCCAGAACATTGGCCGAGCAGGGGCAGTGGGGCGCCGCTCCGGAACCTGCCAAGCCCAAGGCCCGGGTTGCCTCCGGCCAGCGCGCCCCTCAACCTGCCCAGCGGGATCAGGAGATGGAGGGGATGCGCAAGGAGATGGCCAGCATCCGCAAATTGCTGGAACACCAGATCTCCGGTCTGATGTGGCAAGAGGTTGAGCGCCGTGAGCCGATGCGCGCACTGCTGATCAAAGAGCTCAAGAAGATGGGCTTCGATGATGCCTTTGCCGATCAACTGGCGGGCCTTATTCCCGAAGATATGTCCATTCACCAGGCGATGGCGCAGTTGGCTGAGGTGCTGACGGGTCAGCTCAAGATCAGCGAAGACGAAATCTTGCGTCAGGGGGGGGCGGTTGCCCTGCTTGGTCCGACCGGAGTGGGTAAAACCACCACCATTGCCAAGCTGGCTGCCCGTTTCGCCATGAAGTATGGCGCCGAGCAGGTGGCACTGATCACCACAGACAACTACCGGATCGGTGCCCACGAGCAGTTGCAGACTTATGGCCGCATTATGGGGTGTCCAGTCAGACAGGTGAGGGATGCCGAAGAGCTGGCCAATGCGCTCTATCAGTTCCGTCATCGCCGGTTGGTGCTTATCGATACCGCCGGGGTTGGCCAACGGGATATCCGGTTGACCGAGCAGCTCGATACGCTGGTCAAGAATGCCAAGGTGCGGATCCGCAGCTATCTGGTGATGTCTGCGACCTCCCAACGTCGTGTTATGCAGGAGGCGGTGGACCATTTCCGGCGCATTCCCTTAAGCGGCTGCATACTTACCAAATTGGATGAAAGTCTGAATCTGGGCGAAGTAATTAATGTGTGTATCCAGAATGCCTTGCCAATCAGTTACATCACTGATGGGCAACGAGTTCCGGAAGATATTCAAGTTGCCAATGCGGCGCAGCTCGTCGGAGCTGCAATGGGCTCTCTGGAGCGAGAAACAGAAGAGCCCTATTTCTGGGGCGCAGGCTTTGGCGAGGCCGAAGATTCGGAGTTTTATGAGTAACATGTATATGGATCAGGCGAGTGGTCTGCGCAAAATGCGTCAAAACAATCGAGTAAAAGTAATCGCCGTTTCCGGTGGCAAAGGTGGCGTGGGCAAGACCAACGTGACCCTGAACGTGGCTGGCGCCATGGCTGCACAAGGCAAGCGGGTGATGGTGCTGGATGCCGACTTGGGTCTGGCCAATGTGGACGTTATGCTGGGGCTGCGGGTGCATCGCAACCTCTCTCACGTATTGGCTGGCGAGTGCACCATCGACGACATCATCGTTGAGGGTCCCTATGGCATGATGATAGTGCCGGCAACCTCTGGCACCCAGTCCATGGTCGAGCTCTCCCCAGTGCAACATGCCGAGCTTATTCGCGCCTTCAGCGAGATGAAGACCCAAGTCGATATCCTGATGGTCGATACTGCTGCCGGTATCTCCGACATGGTGCTGAGTTTCACCCGTGCCGCTCAGGACATCATGGTGGTGGTGTGCGACGAGCCGACCTCTATCACCGATGCCTACGCCCTCATCAAGATCCTCTCCAAGGAACATGGCGTGTTCCGCTTTAAGGTAGTGGCCAATATGGTGCGCAGCCTACGGGAAGGCCAGGAGCTCTTTGCCAAGTTGACCCGGGTAACGGATCGTTTCCTCGACACCTCGCTGGAGCTGGTGGCCTGCGTGCCTTATGACACCAATTTGCGCGCTGCTGTGCGCAAGCAAAAATTGATTGTTGAGGCGTTTCCCAAGTCACCGGCAGCCCTGGCGTTCAGAGCCCTTGCCAACAAGGCGGCGAGCTGGCCGGTACCCAATCAACCGGGTGGTCACTTGGAGTTTTTCCTGGAAAATCTGTTGCAGAAACCGGCCACGACACAGGAAGGTTCCCGTGAATAAAGCCCAAGCGTACTTGCGTCATCAGGATTCCTATGTGCTGGTGGAGCGTCACGCTCCCCTGGTCAAGCGAATTGCCCAGCATTTGTTGGCTCGCCTGCCCAGCAGTGTCTTGCTGGATGACCTGATCCAGGCAGGTATGATTGGGCTGCTGGAAGCCTCCCGTAACTTTGACGGCAGCAAGGGGGCCAGCTTCGAGACCTACGCCGGGATCCGTATCAGGGGTGCCATGCTGGATGAAATCCGGCGCGGTGACTGGGTGCCTCGCTCCGTGCATCGCAATAGTCGAGCGATCGCAGAAGCGATCGAAAATGTCGAACAGGCTCACGGACGGGATGCTCGGGATACGGAAGTTGCTGCCCAGATGGGAGTTTCCATCGCCGACTACCACGTGATGTTGCAGGATGTTTCTTGTGGCAAGATCATCGGTATCGAGGATTTGGGGGTCAGCGAGGATGTTATCGGCAATCCCGATGATGCCCCTTCAGGCTCTGGTTTCGATGAATTGGCTGCAGAGCGATTTCAAGTTCAATTAGCCGAGCAGATTGGCAGACTACCCGAGAGAGAAGCTCTGGTTCTCTCTCTTTACTACGATGAAGAGCTGAATTTGCGTGAAATTGGCGAGGTTTTGAATGTGAGCGAGTCGCGTGTAAGCCAGATCCACAGTCAGGCAATGCACAGATTACGTGCTCGTTTGAGAGATTGGCATCTATAAGTATTTGTACTGTCTACACTGAGATGAAACTCTAAGGCATAATCCGCACGACACAACCCGTTTTAGCATCATGTAAGTGAGCCGCTCAGGTGGCTATTTAGGAGGGAATTTTGGACAAGAACATGAAAATCCTCATTGTTGACGATTTTTCAACGATGCGCCGGATTATCAAGAACTTGCTGCGCGACTTGGGATTTAACAATACCCATGAGGCGGATGACGGCAATACAGCGCTGCCGATGCTGAAAAACGGTGATTTTCAGTTTGTGGTAACCGACTGGAATATGCCTGGCATGCAAGGTATTGACCTGCTTAAAGCAATTCGGGTCGATGACAAGCTCAAGCATCTGCCAGTACTGATGGTAACAGCTGAAGCCAAGCGTGAGCAGATCATCGAAGCCGCTCAAGCTGGCGTCAACGGTTATATCGTCAAGCCCTTCACCGCAGCAACGCTCAAAGAAAAACTCGACAAAATCTTCGAACGAATCGGCTAAGGAGCGGCAGGGATGATGGCCAAAACGAGAGCAATGATTTCGCTCGACCAGGCAAGGATGCTTGTTGCCCATCTGGAGCAAGGTGAATTTGAGCTGGCCGATGAACTGCTTGCCGAAGTATGTGCCCCCAATGCAGCCGATCTGTTTGAAAAAGTAGGTCAGCTGACCAGACAACTACATGATTCACTTCAAGAATTTCGCCTAGACCCCCGTATTCCAGACTTGGCCACTCATGAAATTCCCGATGCACGGGAGCGCCTTAGCTACGTCATCGATATGACAGACAAGGCGGCCAATCGCACCATGGATGCGGTGGAAGCCAGTTTGCCGATTGCGGATCGCCTTAATGATAATATTCAGCTGGTGATGCCGAACTGGAATGCACTCATGTCCAGGGACATGAGTGTGGGACAGTTCAAATCGTTATGTCACCAACTCGATGATTTTATTAAGGCTTCTGAGTCAGATGCCGATAAATTACGGCAACTGCTGACAGAAATCCTGATGGCACAAGACTTTCAGGATTTGACAGGCCAGATGATCCGCAAGGTCATCAAGCTTGTTCAGGAAGTTGAAACAAAATTAATAGAAATGCTGACCATGTTTGGTGAGGCCTCTGCGGAGCATTCAACTCGCAGCCTTCCTGTCAACGGTATTGAAGCAGAAGGGCCTATCATGAACCCGGAGGCTCGGTCCGATGTGGTTAATGGTCAGGATGATGTGGACGATCTGCTGTCTAGCCTGGGATTCTAATGGAGTGACGCATGGCCTTCGAAGTTGATGAAGACATACTGCAAGACTTTCTGGTCGAAGCATCCGAAATATTGGAACAGTTGTCTGAACAACTGGTCGACTTGGAAAAGCGGCCCGATGACAAGAACCTGTTGAATGCCATCTTTCGCGGTTTCCATACCGTGAAGGGGGGGGCAGGTTTTCTGTCGCTCGGTGAACTGGTTGACGTATGCCACGGGGCGGAAAATGTGTTCGATATCTTGCGTAACGGCAAGCGAACCGTTACTGCTGAGCTGATGGATGTGATCCTGCAAGCGCTGGATGCCATCAATGTCATGTTCGCCCAGGTTCAAAATCGCGAAGCGCCAAGCCCTGCATCAGATGATTTGCTTCATGATCTCCATGAGTTGTGCAAGCCGGAAGGTGAAGAACAACTGCGCACCGCCACTAGTGCGACTGCTGCTGAGCCGGAGCCTGTTGCGCCGATAGTCGAGGCTGTTCCCGAGGTTGTTGAACCTGTTGCCGTCAGCAGCGACCCTGCTCCGGTCAATGGTGGTGGTTCCATTGACGAGATTTCTGCAGATGAATTTGAGCGTCTATTGGATGAGTTGCACGGTGTGGGTGGCGCGCCCACCAAGACTACTGCCGCCACCCCGATAGTGGGTGGCTCCGGTGACATCACCGATGATGAGTTTGAGGCCTTGCTGGATCAGCTTCATGGTCAGGGTCAGCACATGGGGGCGCCAGAGGTCAACCCCTTGAAGTCTGTGCAAAAAGAGGTGGACGAGCTTATCGATGATGATGAGTTTGAGCGCCTGCTTGATGAGTTGCATGGTCGTGGCCAAGGGCCGCAGAGTACTATGGCACCTGCCGCACCTGCCGCACCTGCCGCACCTGCCGCACC
>NZ_JRGK01000359.1 GCF_000764645.1 Aeromonas finlandensis | reverse complement strand
CCTCTGAGTTTGTTGCCATTGGCATCGACGGCATCCACGCCGTTATCATCGACCGTACCATCGCCTCTGAGTTTGTTGCCATTGGCATCGACGGCATCTACACCGTTGTCATCGACCGTACCATCGCCTCTGAGTTTGTTGCCGTTGGCATCGACGGCATCTACACCGTTGTCATCAACACCATTGCCAAACCCACGGCCGCCATGGCGTTCGCCACCCGCGTGTTGTTCCCCACCGCCATGCCGCTCGCCGCCTGCATGCTCGCTCTGGCCGCTCTCGTGGTCACCGCCGCTGCCTCTATCGTTGCCGCCGCGATTGCTGCCGCCGCCGCTATTGCTGCCACCGCCGCTATCGCTGCCACCGCCGCTATTGCTGCTGCCGCCGCTATCGCTGCCACCGCCGCTATCGCTGCCGCCGCCGCTGTCGCTGCCACCGCCGCTGTTGCCGCCGCCGCTGTTGCCGCCGCCGCTATTGCTGCCGCCGCCGCTGTCGCTACCTCCGCCGCTATCGCTGCCGCCGCCGCTATCGCTGCCACCGCCGCTATCGCTGCCGCCACCCCCGTCGCCATCTTTGTTGTGAACGATCAGCTCATTGGCGATATAGCTGTGGCTGCCATCGAGCAGCAGATTGAAGAGCGCAGTGGTTGGGGGAGCCTCGATCCAGGAGAGAGACTCCACCAGCAGTTGCTCAGGTTGGGGTTGCAGGGCCAGGTTGCCTGTCACGATGCCATGTGCAGGGCGACACAGTATTTGCATGCCGGTAAATAGCGGTAGCACCGTCAACTGCGGATTTTCGATTCGGGTCATGGCGGGGGAGATGGCCGCCCAGCCACGAGTGGTCAGCAGAGGGTGCTCTGCAGTAAAGAATGGGGCCAGATTGTTGATCCCGTAGAGTCTGCGTCCGCCCAGCACAACGTGCTCGACCGCCAGGATCCGGTTACTGCCGCCATGCTGATCCAGCACCTGTTCCCCTGCCCGGAGCGTTTCGATGGGGCGGGTGGAACCATCCGCCATCGTAATGCGGGTGCCAGCGATAAAGCAGGAACTGGCATAAGCCTGATTCATTTGCCACTCATGGTGGGTGAAATCATAACTGAAGGGGGTCGCAAACAGGGCGAGTGCGATGGCCGAGCCAAGCAGTAGTCTGCGCTGGCTGGCTTTGAATGGAGGTTGTGACATGGGGGACTCCTTGTCCATCTTGGTTCACAGGTTCCATTATAGAGTGACCACGGATGGTGGGCCTGTCAGACCATGTACACAATAAACATGATGGAAAAACGATTGGCGTTTGCCACAATAATGCGTAAAATCGCATACTCGATGCTTGTAGCAACGAATCCCGCCTAAAAAGCCAGTTTCATGCCCTCCCCAAGCAGTAAAAGGTAACAGGTGACGCTTTTGTGTTCATTTTGTGCCTTGAAAAAGTCTTGTGATAACTGAAAAGTGATAAATATCCCTGTCAGTTGTCAAAAAATTAAGGACATCCATGTTTTCCTTAGTCAAGCAAAGTGTCGCCGGGCTGCAAATCCTGTTTGTCGCCTTCGGTGCCATGGTTCTGGTGCCCCTGCTCACCGGATTGAACCCCTCCATGGCCCTGCTTGGCGCTGGTGTGGGCACCCTGTTGTTCCAGCTCTGCACTCGCCGCCAGGTCCCGATTTTCCTCGGTTCCAGCTTTGCCTTCATCGCCCCCATCATCTACGCCACCCAGACCTGGGGATTGCCATCCACCATGTTTGGCCTGTTTGCCGCCGGTTTTATGTATTTCATTCTGGCTGCGCTGATCCGGGCAAAAGGGATGGGGTTTGTGCACAAATTGCTGCCCCCTGTGGTGATTGGCCCGGTGATCATGGTGATCGGCCTCTCCGTGGCGCAGGTTGCCTGCAACATGGCGATGGGCCGTGCCGGTGGTGAGCAGGTGGTGCCTGCGGGGACCGCGCTGACGCTGGCCGGTATCTCGCTGGCAGTGACCCTGATTGCTGCGGTGTTCTGCAAGGGGTGGATCAAGCTGATCCCCATCCTGTGCGGTGTTATCGCCGGTTATGTCTCTGCCGTGCTGATGGGCCAGGTGAACTTCGACGGTCTGGTCAACACCCCCTGGCTGGCGCTGCCTCACTTTGAAACCCCGGAGATCAACTGGGCTGCTGCCCTGTTTATGCTGCCGGTCGCCATTGCCCCCTGTATCGAGCATATCGGTGGCGTGCTGGCCATCGGTGGGGTAACCGGACAGGACTACACCAAGAACCCGGGCCTGCACCGTACGCTGGCCGGTGACGGTATCGGCGTCTGCTTCGCCGGTTTCATCGGTGGCCCTCCCGTGACCACCTACGCCGAAGTGACCGGTGCCGTGATGATCACCCGCAACTTCAACCCGGTCACCATGACCTGGGCCGCCGTGTTTGCCATCATTCTGGCCTTCTTCGGCAAGTTCAATGCGCTGCTCACCTCCATCCCTATGCCGGTGATGGGCGGTATCATGCTGCTGCTGTTCGGATCCATCGCGGCCATCGGTCTCAAGACTCTGGTGGAATCCAAGGTGGATCTGGGGCTGTCACGCAATATCGCCATCGTCGCCGTGACCCTGACCGTGGGTGTCGGTGCGCTGGAGATGAAGATCGGTGACTTCGCCCTGGCCGGTGTTGGTCTGGCCTCCGTTGCCGCCATTCTGCTCAACCTGATCCTGCCTGTTCACTCCGAAGAGGGTGTGATGGACGCCGCCAAGGATTGAGTGTCGCCAGACATGTCATTTGATATCCGGAAGGCCACCTCGCGGTGGCCTTCTGTTTTTCGGGTCTCTTACGCCGCTTTTCGGCTCGGCTGAGCCCATCAGGAGCGTAATGTGGAAGCAGATGAGGGGGTTAGCCACGCTATTTGACGTATCGCTTTTCGTGACCTTAGCTAAAGGACAGGTTTGGCTCTGAGGTTACCTCGAGCAGTATGGGAAAATGGATGTTGGCGTTTTCAATCATTTTTCTCCCAAGCCCCTGTCATGGAACGATGCGCTTCTCCTCTGCCACGGCGCTGTTGCACGACATCGGTTTTATCCGCCCCTGTCCACACTCTCCTCTCATGCTGTTTTGGCATGTATCCCACCTCCGTTCGCCATGAGCCTCTCTCGCCGGTGCACTCAGTCACGTGCTGGCGAAATCCGGATCTGTTTGCTGCTGCACATCGGGTGGGCAGCGAGCCGTGGAAACCGGCACGACCCTGTCTGGGTCATGACATTCCAGCCATCCATCATGTCTGGAATACAGGGATGAATGGCAAGCAAAGCGAGGTTGCGATGAACTATCAACTGTTGTGGAAAGGAGCCCTGTTTTCAGTCTCTTCAATGCTGACAATGGGAGCAGTTCAGGCGGCACCACTGAACGTGATGACCGAAGATTACCCGCCTTTTAACATGCAAGGGGAGGGGGGCAAGATTGTCGGCCTCTCCACCGAGGTCGTCGAAGAGCTGCTGAAACGTGCCGGTGTGGAGTACAAACTGACCCTGATGCCTTGGAAGCGGGCTTATGAAGATACCCTCGGTACGCCCAACACTGCGCTTTACTCCACGACGCGTACCCCTGAACGGGAGGCCTTGTTCAAGTGGGTAGGGCCGCTGGTCAATAACAACTGGGTTTTCTTCTCCAGTGCGACAGCCAATATCACGGTCAAGTCGCTGGAAGATGCCAAGCAGTATTCGGTGGGGGGCTATAACGGCGATGCGGCTGCCGAGTATCTCAAGGCGCAGGGATTTTCCAAGTTGCAGCTTGCGGCCAACGACACCGCCAACGTGAAAAAACTGGAGGCGGGACGCATCGATCTCTGGGCGACCGGTCAGTATCTGGCCCCCTATCTGGCCAACAAGGAGAAAGTGGCCTCACCCAAGTCGGTCTTCGTGTTCAAGGAAACCCAGATGAGTTTGGCGTTTAACAAGGATACGCCCGACGAACTGATTACCAAGTTGAATGCGATCCTGGCTGCCATGAAGGCGGATGGCACCATCGACAAGATCAACGCCAAGTACCAATAAGTCGCACTGCACCGGCTGCCGTTAATACCGGGAGGAAGCCATGGATTGGAAAAGTCTGAAGTTCAGGATTGCCGTGCTGACCTCCCTGTCGGTGAGTCTGCTATTGGTGTTGTTTGGCGGTTATAACTACAGCGCCGCCAGGATGGAGAGCTACAGCAAGCAGGCTCAGTTGGTCGATCAGGCTATCAAGCGGCTGCAACTCTCCCTGCCTGGCCCGCTGTGGAATTATGAATCGGCCTTTATCGAGGCATCGCTCAAGTCCGAGCTGGCCGCCGATATGTTGAGTACCCTTCTGGTGGTGAGCAAGGATAAGCTGGTGGCCGGTTTTGCCCGCGATGGTGCAGGTGGCATAGCCCCCGTGGCTGCGCTGCCTGCTGATAGTGCCGCATACAGTGCTCACGATCTGGTTTATGACGACAGCGGACAGAAAACCACGGTGGCCAAGCTGCTGGTGCAAACCAGCGATTTAGCCATTCAGGCACATTTGCGTCAGTTGTTGATCACCACCATCTGGCAAATTGTGGTGCTCGATCTCTGCATCATTGTGCTGTTGATGGTACTCATCCACCGCAATGTGCTCCGGCCGCTCCACCAGATGAATCAAGCTGTGTTCGATCTGGCCCGAGGGGAGGGGGATCTGACCCAGCGTCTCAAGATCCGCCGTCAGGATGAGATGGGCGCGCTGGCCACCAACATCAATCACTTTATTGCCAAGCTGCAGGAGATGGTGGCCGAGATCAACGAGCTCTCTGCCGGTGTGCTGCAGACTGCCGAGCGCTGTGACTCCCTCTCGGCAGATACCCGGCTAGGTAGTGATGCCCAGCAGTCTGAGCTGGATCAGGTCGCGACCGCCATTACCGAAATGAGCCAGGCGGTGCAGGAGGTGGCAGGTAACGCGGTGAAAACCTCCAGCGCCACCGATGAGGCCAACCTCTATGTGGAGCAGGGATACAATCTGGCGGGCCATGCCAATGAGGCTATCCACCAACTGGTGGGTGAGGTGGAACGGGTGGCCATGTTGATGCGCTCCCTCTCGACCGAGAGCAACAGCATTGGCAACATCATTGAAGTGATCAACGGGATTGCCGAACAGACCAATTTGCTTGCCCTCAATGCCGCCATCGAGGCGGCGCGGGCTGGCGATCAGGGGCGCGGTTTTGCAGTGGTGGCGGATGAGGTGCGCACCCTGTCGGGCCGCACTCGCCAGTCAACCGAAGAGATCAGTGCCAGCATCAAGCGGTTGCAACAGGCAACCCAGAATGTCGGGGCCGGGATGCAGCTGAGCCAGGATAAGGCATCACAGGCGGGCATCGAGGCGGCAGATGTGCAGGTCTCGGTGGAGAAGATTAAAAATCAGGTCAGCCTGATCCGCGAAATGAACATGTACATTGCACAGGCGTCGGAAGAGCAGCACTCGGTGGCAGAGGGGGTCAGCCACAGCGTCAACAGGATTGCCACCCTGAACAGCGAGGGGGCGGCCAGAGTGGCACAGGTTGCCGAGGCCAGCAGCGATCTGCGTCAGCTATCGGCCCAGCTCGATACATTGCTCAAGCAGTTCCGCGTCTAGCAGGCGATATTGCTCGTCCCCCGTGGGTACACCATCCATGGGGGATAATTTCAAGGCTTGGCAGGGCGGTGGAGATAGCAGGGATGAGTGACCTGGTCATGGGGGGAGTGATTCGGTTTTGCTGCGCCCCGGTAACTGGTTTAAGTGGCAGAATCACCTGTTAACCATCAGCCTCATGGTCTGTTCGGATCGCATACCGACAGCGGCAGACGCATTGTTTCATTTTCCTCTACCATGCTTGCCAGCACCTATTGTGCCGCTGATCCCGACCTATTAGAATTTCGCTTAATTACAGCCAGCGCTGGGTCGCCATTGGGCATCATCAGGCGTGGATACACTCTTCTTCATGATGAATGCATA
This sequence comes from Aeromonas finlandensis, assembly GCF_000764645.1. Taxonomy (GTDB): domain Bacteria; phylum Pseudomonadota; class Gammaproteobacteria; order Enterobacterales; family Aeromonadaceae; genus Aeromonas; species Aeromonas finlandensis. The sequence continues at coordinate 2,206 of NZ_JRGK01000359.1, read as the reverse complement.
TAAATCAAGGTGGTTGATATGACAGGTGTTGCAGCAGGCAATAACATATCAGCCTATCACTTCGGTGATTATGTTTTTGATCTCAAAAGGCGAGAACTGATCTTCTGTGCCGATAAAGGCAACTTGCAGAGTGCCAAGGTAGTTAGGTTGTCATCGGCAGAGAGCCTGATTTTCAGTTATTTGCTCGATCATCACGACGAGGTTTGCGACAAGGAGCTGCTGCTCGATATCGGGTGGTTGGGTCGTCCCATCAGCCCCAATTCGCTGAACGTGGCCATTGCCAACATCCGCCGTCACTTTGTCTCATCTCCCCAGACGCTGGATATCAGAAGTACGCCGAAAAAAGGCTACTCTCTGCACCTCAACTGCAAGGTGAAAACCTACTACGGTAAACTGGCGTTAGACGAGGGCGGGCTTCATATGTCGCCCGTTTCCGAGGGCGAGCAATCTGCTGCTGCGCCAGTTGTGGTAAATCCACCTGCTCTGCCAGCCAATGCCGCAACAGTCGAGGCGATTCCAGCCACTTCACGTTCGCTAGGGCTGCGCCTCAAACTCGCCTTTTTAAGCTGTATCGGTCGGCCGATGCTGGCCAAGACGCTGATGTATGCCAATCTGGTGCTGGGAGTGCTGGTGGTGTTTGCCGCCAGCTATCTCCATTTCGAGTGGCTCCATGTGCATTGCGCTGATTCGTCGACCGGCGTCGTCTGTCAAATGGAGGCCAAGAGCGAGGTGCCGGTGGTCAAGCCTGCATCGTTGGTATTGATCTCGGGTCATAAAGTGCGCGTGATCTCCTATAAAGAGCTCGAAAAAACGCTGTAAGGGATAACTGATGAAACGAACGCTGAAAAATACCTTACTGTTGTTGCCACTGCTTTTCGTGCTGCTGTTTGTGGTCGGGATGTTTATCAACAGTCTGGGTTGTCATTACGACCTGAAGATGTCGGCCAATGGAGTCAACTATCACGGGGTGTGTCGCTGGGGAAAAATCACCGTGATTGAAGAGGAGGAGGCGACCAAGGAGAAGTGGCGGGTGACCGGCTTTCAATTTACCTTCTTCAACCAGCTTGTTTACCTCATCGACAGTCGTACCCAACTGCATGAGTCGGGTAACGATGACTCCTATCTCAATGAGTACAACCTGATCCAGTCGCAATATGCGCTGGTCAATTACGCCTGGGTGCCGGTGACCGAAAACAAGGTGGCGATCTTCCAACGAGACCCGGTACATGAGGTCGTGATTGCCCAGCGGGATGGCTGGTTCGATCTCTACCGCTGGTTTTTCCCCCCGGCACCGTTGGTGCCAGTTCAGCCGCAAAGTGCAGGCGCTGGGCGCCCCGCTAGTTTCTAAGCAACTTGCACCAGGGGCCGGTGACCTCGCAGTATCCGGTCTCGTCACTATTTTGCCAGCCAAGCCGATGGTAGAAGGCCACCGCCGCCGTGTTGCGGATTGCCACCTTGAGCGCACCATGCGGCGAATCAGCGAGGCCCCGTTCAAGCAGGGCGCGCCCTATCCCCTGACCGTGCCAGTCGTTTGACACATAGAGATGATGGATGAAATGGTCGGGCTGCCAGATGGCGATGAAGCCGCAGATATTGCCCCCCTGTTCGGCAACCCATACCTGCTCTCCCTTGGTCTGCGCTTCGAAATCCTCGAGCTGAAAGCGGGCGGAATCGACCCAGTGAAAGGTGTGGCGGCGGCACTTTAAAAACAGCCGGGCCAGTTGGGGAATGTCTCGTTCTTCCATGAGCCGGATCATGATGCCCTCCCGGAGCAAGCCGCTGTTCGCTGAGGCAGCCGCGCGGCGGCAGGTTAATTTGATGCAAATGACAAGGGTGTGATTAAGCGCTGTCCATTGTATTTGCCATGAGGCTATACTGCCGGAGTCCCATGTATGGATGGCTTGAGGATCGCTGATTTATGGACAATAAACAGATTGAAGGCAACATTTTTGTTCCGGCGCACATAGATGATGTCTGGCACGCCTGGACCACCGAAAGCGGTCTGCGCAGTTTTCTGGCTCCCGAATGTTTGATGGTGGCCGAACCGAATGGCCCGTTCGAGATCTATTTCAGGCCTGATGCCCCCTTGGGCGAACGTGGCAGCGAAGGGTGCCGGGTGATGGCTGTCATGCCCTATGACCTGCTCAGTTTTAGCTGGAATTTCCCGCCCAACTTGCCCCACATCCGTCAGCAGAAGACCCAGGTT
>NZ_JRGK01000358.1 GCF_000764645.1 Aeromonas finlandensis | reverse complement strand
CCTCGGCGTGGTGATCCTGCCCATCACCTCCGGTGACACCGCGTTTCGCAGTGCTCGCCTGATCGTGGCGGACTTCCTGAAGATGACCCAGAAGCCGCTGATGAAGCGTCTGCTGATCGCCATCCCCATGTTCATCCTTGGTTTCATCATCTCCAAGGCCGAGTTCGGGGTGATCTGGCGCTACTTCGGCTGGGCCAACCAGACCACCGCCGTGATCATGCTGTGGGCCGCTGCCGCCTACCTCATCAAAGAGGGCAAGCTGCACTGGGTCTGCACCATTCCCGCCATGTTCATGACCGCCGTGGTGTTCACTTATCTGGCCAACGCCCCCATCGGGTTCGGGCTGGAGATGGGGATCTCCACCATCATCGGTCTGACTGCAACGGCGGCCATTACCGTGGCCTTCCTGATGAAGTTCCGCCAGCCCTTGGTCAGCAGTGCCAGCGAAGGGTAATACGGCAAAAGATGTTGCAAAAAACCGCATAAAAGGCGCCGCAAGGCGCCTTTTTTAATGACAAAAAAACTAATAAGACAACTGTTGAACCGCTTCAGCTTCAATACAGCGAAAGCGCTTAAGATTCCGTGCGAATTAACGATAAATATGTGATTCTTAATTGCTTTAGCTCTTGTTGGAACCAATGATTAAGCTGCGCGTCATGCCAGTGGAGGTTATAAATGGCCCTTGATTACTTTGCACTTGGCCTGCTCGTCTTTGTCGGGCTGGTCATTTTTTATGGAGTCATCGTGATCCACGATATTCCTTACGAGATTGCCAAACACCGGAATCACCCTCATCAGGATGCCATTCACGTTGCAGGTTGGGTCAGCCTGTTTACCCTGCATGTGCTGTGGCCCTTCCTCTGGATCTGGGCAACCCTCTATCGCCCCGATCGCGGCTGGGGCTTTAGCCAGCGGCTGCAAAAAGATGAAGACGATCTGGCCGCCCTCAAGCAGGAGCTGGCGGATCTGAAGAGCCGTATCAACACTATCGAACAGAGTGAGCAACAGGGATAAACCATGGACCTGCTACTGATCCTGACCTATACGGCACTGTGTGTGGCCGTATTCAAAATCTTCCGTATCCCGCTCAACAAGTGGACCGTCCCCACCGCTGCCCTCGGTGGCGTGGTGCTCATCGGCACCCTGATCATGCTGATGAACTACAACCACCCCTACTCCGAGATGGCGCGCAACTACTACGTCTCCACCCCCATTGTGCCGCTGGTCAAGGGCCGGGTCGTTGAGGTACCGGTACAGGCCAACCAGCCGGTGAAAAAAGGGGATGTGCTGTTTCGCATCGATGACGAGCCGTTTCGCCTGAAAGTGGAGAGCCTCACCGCACGGGTCGAGTCCAATCGCGAGCACCTCAAGTCCATCGAAGCAAGATTGCGCTCCGCCAGGCTGGATCGGGATCGCGCCAAAGAGCTGATGCAACGCAGTGTTGGCAAACAGCGTGATCTGGATGTCAGCCAGGCCAACGTGGACGATATCGTGGCCCAGATTGACCAGCAGAAAGCCACCCTGAACGATCTGCAAGCCCAGCTGATGGAAGCCAAGTACCAGCAGTCCCAAACCGTGGTCTATGCCCCGACAGATGGCCATGTGGTACAGCTGGCCCTGCGCCCCGGCATGATTGCCACCCCCTTCATGTTCCGCCCGGTGATGACCTTCATCCACAAGGATGACACCGCCTATGTGGGCTGGTTCTGGCAGAACAGCATGCAGCGACTGGCGGTGGGCGACGAGGCCGAAGTGGTGATCGATGGCGTACCCGGCAAGATCTTCAAAGGCAAGGTAACCGCGGTGATCCCGGCCATTGCCGCCGGTAACGTGCAGGCCAACGCCGGTCTGCTGGATCAGATGACCGCAGTGCGTCCGGGTCGCATGCCGGTGCTCATCTCCATCACTGACCCAGAGTGGGCCAAGTATCAGGTGATTGCAGGCTCCAGCGGGCAGGCTGCTGTCTATACCCACTACTTCCACCATGTTTCCATCATGCGGAAAATACTGCTGCGCATGGCAAGCTGGATGAACTACATCTTCCCGTTCCATTAATCAGCACCATCCCTCCCAGCGGGCCGGCATCATGCCGGCCCGCTGTTTTTGTGGCGGCAAGATCCCTATAATGGCGCCATCCTGCGCCGCACCATGCCCAAACGCCACACCCTCATGTTTGTTCTCAGACCCTATCAAACCGACGCCGTCAACGCCGTGATCAGCCACTTTCGCAAACACCCGGATCCCGCCGTGGTGGTGCTGCCCACCGGCGCAGGCAAGAGTCTGGTGATCGCCGAACTGGCCCGCAAGGCGCGCGGTCGGGTGCTGGTGCTGGCCCACGTCAAGGAGCTGGTGGAGCAGAACCACGCCAAGTACGAGGCGTGGGGGCTCAAGGCCGACATCTTCGCCGCAGGCCTCGCCCGCAAGGAGGCGAGCGCTCAGGTGGTGTTTGGCTCGGTGCAGTCGGTGGCCCGCAATCTGGTGGCCTTCGACGGGGCGTTTTCGCTGCTCATCATCGACGAGTGCCATCGGGTCTCGCTGGATGACGACAGCCAATACCATCAGGTGATCGACCATCTCAAGGCCGCCAATCCGGCCCTCAAGATCCTCGGGCTCACCGCCACCCCCTATCGGCTCGGGCTGGGCTGGATCTACCGGCGCCACTACCACGGCATGGTCAAGAGCCACGGCGAGCGGCTGTTTGGCGACTGCGTGTTCGAACTGCCGCTGCGCTTTATGGTCAAAAACGGCTACCTGACGCCGCCGCGCATGGTGGACGCCCCCATCGTCCACTACGACTTCAGCAAGCTGGTGGCGCGGGAGAACGGCCTGTTCAGCGAGGCGGATCTCAACGGCGAGCTCAAACGCCAGCAGCGGGTCACCCCCCATATCCTGAGTCAGGTGCTGGAGTATGCCACCGACCGGAAAGGGGTGATGATCTTCGCCGCCACCGTCGAGCACGCCCGCGAAATTCAGGGGCTGCTGCAGGCCCAATCCCAGAGTGCGGTCCTCATCACCGGCGAAACGCCGGGGCCGGAGCGCGATGCCCTTATCAGCGCCTTCAAGGCCCGCGAGATCAAGTTTCTGGTCAACGTAGCAGTGCTCACCACCGGCTTCGATGCCCCCCATGTCGATCTTATCGTGATGCTCAGACCCACCGAGTCGGTGTCGCTCTATCAGCAGATCGTCGGGCGGGGCCTGCGCCTCTCGCCGGACAAGGAGGATTGTCTGGTGCTCGACTATGCGGGCAACAACTTCAACCTGTTCGCCCCCGAAGTGGGGGAGCCTCGCCCCCACGCCGGTACCGAGCCGGTGCTGGTGCCCTGCCCCGCCTGCGGCTTTGCCAACACCTTCTGGGGCAAGACCGACGAGGATGGCAAGGTGATCGAACACTACGGTCGACGCTGTCAGGGGCTGTTTGAAGATGACGATGGCAACCGCGAGGAGTGTGATTACCGCTTTCGCGCCAAGATCTGCCCCGCTTGCGGCGCAGAGAACGACATCGCCGCCCGCCGCTGCCAGAGCTGTGATCAGCTGCTGGTGGATCCGGACGACAAGCTCAAGGAGGCGCTCAATCTCAAGGATTGCATGGTGATCCGCTGCGCGGGTTTGACCCTGAGTGCTGGGCGCGGCAAACAGGGGGAGCGGCTGGAGGTGACCTACCACGATGAGGATGGTCTGACCCTCAGCGAATACTTCGGTTTTCACTCCCCGGGCGCACAACGCTTGTTTCAACAGCGCTTTGTGCGTCATCATTGGCCCGCCCCGGGGCTGGAGCCCGAATTTGCTACCCTGGCGAGCGTGCTGGCCGCACAAAGCCAGTTCCGTCATCCGGATTTTGTCATCGCCCGCAAATCGGGCCGTTTTTGGCAGATAAAAGAGAAGATTTTTGATTATGAGGGTCGCTATCGCACCGCCAACTCGCTGGCGTGATGGCCACAGGCGACCGGCATGAATTGCTTTGCCACGACCGATCCTGCATCGGCGGGTGAAACAGGGTTGAATTATCAGGGTTTTGGCGCCACCGCCTCACCCCTTCGTCACGTTAGAGGATGTTATGCAGCGGCTGTTGATTGGTTTTTGTGCTCTTTTCTCTCTGGCGGCTCACGCCGCACCGCTGACGCCCCCTCAGGGTGGCCAGTACGCCATCATAGTGCAGGGCAACAACGGCGTGGAGTTCGCCCGCCATGCGGATCAGATGATCGCCCCCGCCTCCACCATGAAGGTGCTCACCGCCCTGGCAGCCCGCCTTGAGCTGGGCGCCGACTTCCGTTTTGCCACCGACATTCAGGCCCAGCCCGGCGCCAAACAGGGCAACGTCATCAATGGCGATATCTGGATCAACTTCGTCGGCGACCCCACCCTCTCCCGAATGGATCTGCTGGCCCTGTTCAAACAGCTTGGCGTCAACCAGATCAAGGGCAATGTCTACGTCAACACCGGCGCCTACAACGGCTACGAGCGCGGCAACGGCTGGTCGTGGGGGGATCAGACCCTCTGCTTCGCCGCGCCGGTCTCCTCGGTCATCATCGACAAGAACTGCGCCTACGGCACCATCACCGCCACCCAGATCGGCAAACCGGCCACCGGCAATGTGGCCACCGGCGTGCCCATCGGCATCGGCGCTGACAACGTGGAGGTGATGAGCTACGGCGACATGGCGCGCCAGTTCTGCGCGCTGGAAGTGGACATGGCCAAGGGCAACTTCTACGAGCTCAAGGGCTGCATCACCCCGAACAAGGAGCCACAGGGGCTGCGTTTTGCCATCCACGACGTGGAAGCCTGGGGCTGGGACAATATCCGCTGGGCGATGGACAGAGCGGGTATCAAGCATGATGGCCTGCTGCGGGTCACCCATAAGGCACCGGACAATGCCGAGACGCTGGGCACCCACTACTCGGTCTCCCTGCCGGTGATGCTGGCCAAGATGCTGAAGAAATCGGACAACCTCTACGCCGATACCTTCCTCAAAACCGTTGGCCGCCACTACTACAACAAGCCGGGCAGCTATCGCAGCGGCACCATGGCAGTGCGCGCTATTCTGACCAAGAACGGAATTGATCTGGGCAACGCCACCCTGGCCGACGGCTCCGGCCTCTCCGCTCACAATCTCATCAGCGCCCGTCAGATGCTGTCGGTGCTGAACTTTATCCAGAAAAACGATGCCGAGCTTGGCCTGATCAAGCTGCTGCCGAGCTCCCAGGTGGATGGCACCCTGGCGTGGCGCCGCAGCGTCACCGCCCCGATGATGAAGAACAAGGTCCATGCCAAGACGGGGACCATCACCGGTACCTCCAATCTGGTGGGCTTTATCGATACCGCAGGCGGCCAGCGCAAGGCGTTCGTGATGTTCCAGCGTGGCCTGTCCCAAGATCCGGCCACCCATGAGCGCTACCGTGCCAGCAAGGCGCCGTGGCCCTGGACCGTATTCGAGAAGGGCGTGCTGGAGAGCATCTATCAGCAGCAACCGATCCAGATCGCCGAGCCACAATAAGCTGCTGAGGATCGGGTGGCAGCCATCGCCAGATCGCCGCCCCACGACGGGGCAATAGGCCCACTCGAATCACGGTATCGATAATTTCGGCTTCAAGTCGCCACGAGGCAGGGCTATGCTGTTGCCTGCCTTATATCAACGGCCATACAAAAACGGCTTAAAGAACGGAGAGAAAATATGTTTGCAGTGATTTTTGGTCGCCCGGGTTGCCCCTACTGTGTCCGTGCCGTACAGATCGCCGAGCAGCTGACCGAGCAGCGCGATGATTTCAAATTCCGCTACGTGGATATCCATGCCGAAGGGATCACCAAAGAAGATCTGGCCAAGAGCGCCGGCAAGCCGGTCAATACCGTGCCGCAGATCTTCCTGGACGAGCAGCACATCGGTGGCTGCACCGATTTCGAAGCCTACGCCAAAGAGAATCTGGGTCTCTACCAGTAATTCCTGCGGGTCATCCCGAGCGGGTTTACCACCAGCAGCGTATAAAAAAATCCGGCGCCATCAGGCGCCGGATTTTTTATGAGCGGAACTTGCACATCATCCCCGCTCAGGGGGTCACAGACTGGGCGGCAAAGCGCGCAATGATGGGGTTGTGATCCGAGCTGTCGGTGGCCGGTGAACTCACCTCGACCAAATCCAGATTGCGGTAGTAGAGGTGATCCAGCGGACGACCAAAGGCGGTGCGGCGCAGATCTGGCACCGGCAGCGCCTCCTGCAGGCCCAGCTCCTCAACCAGCTTGCTCAGCCAGAACTGACGCTTGTCGCTCCAGGTGTTGAAATCACCGGCCAGAATAACCGGCCCCTGATGGCGGCGCACCAAGGCAGTCAAATCGTTGAGCTGCTCGCGGAAGGTGGCCATCCCCAGTTCGAAGTTGACCGCATGGAGGTTGATCACCAGCACGCCGTCAGGATCGCCCTGCAGCGGGTAGAGGCTCACCAGCCCGGATTTGGGGATGCGCAGCAAGGGCTCTGGAGAGCGCACGCCACAGACAAACGCCTGCGGGGTCTTGGCCACCGTCATCACCCCGAAGGAGACGCCGCCCTGGGTGAAGGCTTGCAGCTGTTGCCACTGGAAATCACCGGCGCGCAGCCAGTCGAGCATCTCGGGACGGGTGGCCGACTCTTGCAGCAGCACCAGATCCTGCCCCTTGGCATAACTGTCCATCCCTTCACGCCAGTTCTTGCGCTGGCCCTTGTAGAGATTCCACACCGTCACCCCGAACTCCCGGGGCAGCGCCGTGGTCGCCAGCGCTACCAGCGGCGGACGCTGGCAGTCGAGTCCCGGCACAATCCCTTGAGCTGTGACCAGATGGTTCTGATCCGGCACCTCAAAACAGCCTACCAACCCCAAGGTCAGCAGGGAGGTGCCCAGAATGCGATAACTATTTTTCATCGGCTAAACCGCCCGCCTTTGCTTTGTATCTTGACCATCACAAACGTCATCCACGCCGACTAAGCTGATAGTCCCTGTTCCACCCAACCAGAAGGAACCTGGCAATGGCGAGAGAACTTCGGTATTGCGTGACGTTTTATGATCAACAAGGAAATTGTCATCAAGTGGAGCTTGCCACCGTCTATCAGATAAGACGGGACTCTCAATGCGATCTCTGCCTGTTTGACACCCTGCAATACGTGGGGTCGGAAGAGATACTGGAACGCATGATACGGCAAAAAACCGGGCTTGAGCAGGAAATATCCATCATCAATGCCCGGCTGATTTGATCAGACGCTGACCGGAACCGGGCGGGATTTACCGTGGTCGTCGATGGCGACATAGGTAAAGACCCCCTCGGTCACGCAGTAACGCTGGGCATCGTTTTCACGCAGTACCGGCTTGACCCACACCTCCAGCTTCAACTTCATGGAGCTGCGGCCAATCTTGATGCAGCGGCCGTAGCAGCAGACCACATCGCCCACCTTGACCGGACTGTGAAACGTCATGCCTTCGACGGATACGGTACAAATACGTCCTTTTGCCAGCTCCTTGGCCATGATGCCCCCACCTATATCCATCTGGGACATGATCCAGCCACCAAAGATGTCGCCATTGGGGTTGGTATCGGCTGGCATTGCCAGGGTTCTCAGCAACAACTCCCCATCGGGGTGACGTTTTGTATCTACCATCATTACCGCCTCTCTCTCATGGATGGCGGCATGATAGGGGGCGATCACCCCCTTGGCAAACCTCAATTGCCCGAGGCGGCGAGCTCGGCAAACCAGTGGGCCGGATCGGGCCAGCGATAGTTGAATCCCATCTGCTGACAAATCAGCTGACCATCGATGGGCTGAAAATCACCGGCAGGCTCGATAAAGACCGGTGCAGGCAGCCCCTGCTGGCGCGCCGCAAAGGGGTAGAACTGCTCGCGGCGCGGATGCACCGGCGCACTCAGATTGAAGACATCCCCGTCCTTGCCCCGCGCCAGCAACAGCATGCAGGCCGCCACCACATCGTCCAGATGGACCAGATTGACCGACTGGGCGCCGCCATCAAGAGTCTTGCCCGCCAGGAAACGGCCGGGATGGCGATCCGGGCCATAAAGGCCGGAGGGGCGCACTATCATCACCGCCTCGAAACCGGCCGCCAGCACCGCCTGCTCCGCCGCCAGCATCCGTTCGCCACGGGCATGGCGGGGTTGGGGTTCTTCCCCCTCCTGCTGCCCCGCGCCCCACACCGAGGTGGCGCTGACAACCAGTACCCGCCGGGTGCCATTCGCTTTGGCAAGCTGACAGGCCTTTGTCACCGCCTGTGGATAGTCATCGGTCTTGCTGGGCGGTACGCAGATAACCAACGATTCGCAGGGGATGGGCCACCGCCCTTTTATATCAGCGGCGCTTATATCTGAAGTTGCCATATCAGCAGAAATAATCAGCGGATAGGCGTTGATCCCCTCCCCCTGCAGACGAGCCGCCTTCTCGGCGCTGCTGACAGTCACCGCCACCGGCTTGCCTGCCATCAGCAGAGCCCGCGCCAGCGGTAACCCCAGCCACCCCGCCCCCAGAATGCCGATCGTCCCGGCTACATCTTGCTCTGTCATGGTCGCCTTCTTATCTATCTAACGAAAGTAGAACATATATTCATGAGAATATATTACGACAAAATTATTTAGTACAAAATAGAGTTTATATACACGCATATATGAATATTATTATATTGCTTTATCAGCATAAATTGCTTCCAGTACCCAATCATATACGTGTTGTAGTTCTGAAATTTTCATTTTTATGTTATCCTCAATATTGCCATCGATACTTAAAAATGCCCAAATCGTTAAATGCGGGGATATATCTTTTTTTAGCTTTCGACCATCTGACTCTAGTGTTACAGGATAGTTTCTTTTCCTACCACGAAAACCTTTATTTTCATCAAGACAAGTTAAAGCTTCGTCTAAAATCGAACCCCATATTTTCCGATTAAGTTCTGATAATAGATATTCACGGCCCCCTACAAACCTCTCCCTAATATTTAATCTTGAGGCTCCTTGCCAAGCATCACGTGAAAATCGAATAACAATATCATTTGGACTTTCTATTTTTGACTTTAATTTTTCTATATCAGGATTATTCAATATGAATGGAGTAATTAGCCACCGCCCAGTCTTTGCACTACCTTCTAGATTAACACCTATTCTTACTTTACCAGTTTCCGTATCTACAGAAATATTCCATTGGACTCCTTCTCGTCCATCACTAATGCCAAATATTGGTCGATTTAATTGTCCAAAAGGCCTACCTTTTACATTGAGGCATGATGAAAAAATCTGGAGAAGCTCTACGTATCGTGAATCAATTCGCTGAAAATGATACTTACGTTTCCCCCCTCTATTATCTGACTCTGCATCAAGGCTGGAATCAATTCCCTCTGGAACACGCACTCTTTTTATGTTTGTTTGATTTTCAAGAATAGAAATTATTGCAACATGCGCATCATCAGCACTTAAGTTAAAAAACTCGCGTCCTTTTTGGCGTAACGGAGCTAGTTTCGAATGAACTAGAGATTCAAATTCCTTGCATTTATCCACGACTATAGAATAGGCTACCACCCATATAAAGTCCCCCGTGGCACCGCTATTTATTTCATTACATCTCTCATATGGTGTTCTTGTCGTCATACCAATTTTACATACAGGTAAACTGATGTCTTTTACCTCTAAAATGTAAACATAACCACTACTATTCTCTGCTAACTTGTCCATTCATGCCCTTCTATTAAATTATTTACCACATGAAAAATGAAATCATTTGACAACTTTCGGTCATTACAAATCACACTCTATATTTTTTGAGAGATAATTTCCACTACATCAACAATATCAAGGAGTGTTTTAAAAAATGCGTTCACATAACTCTGACTTGCAAACAATAATATGAATATTATTCTCAATTGACCCTACCCATATCTATTTTAAAAAGCGGGCCAATGGCCCGCTTTGTCATACCTATTTCACCCCATCCTCACACCGGCGGATGGAAATGACTGGCTTCGCGGGTGGCCATCTCCTCGTAGGTGGCCCACTTCTGCCACGCCACTTGTTGCGCCACCTGCATCAGCCGCGCTGCTTCCTCCGGATGGCTCTGGGCCAATACCCGATAACGGGTCTCCTCCTGCCGGTATTCAGCGAGGGGGATCGATGGGCGCAGGCTGTCGAGGCTAAAGGGGTTCTGCCCCGCACTGCGCAATACCGGGTTGTAGCGCATCAGCGGCCAGTGACCGGAGGCGACGGCGCGTTTTTGCTGGGTCAGACCAAACTCCATATCGATGCCGTGGGCGATACAGTGGCTGTAGGCGATGATCAGCGACGGGCCCGGATAGGCCTCTGCCTCACGCAAGGCCTGCAGCGCCTGCTGCGGGTTGGCACCAAAGGCGATGCGGGCAACATAGACGTTGCCGTAGGAGATGGCCTGCAACGCCACATCCTTCTTGGCCAGCGTCTTGCCTCCCGCCGCGAACTTGGCGACGGCACCGAGCGGCGTCGATTTCGACATCTGGCCGCCGGTGTTGGAGTAGACCTCGGTATCCATCACCAGCACGTTCACATCGCGGCCGGAGGCGAGCACATGATCGAGCCCCGCCGAGCCGATGTCATAGGCCCAGCCATCGCCGCCAATGATCCAGACCGAACGGCGCACCAGCTGATCGATAAGCGACAACAGCTCGCGGGCCTTGCCGGATTTCACCTCCTCCAACCGCTCCCGCACTTGCGCGACTCGGGTGCGCTGGGCGCGGATCTCTGACTCCAGCCGCTGCGGAGCGTTGATAAGCGACTCGACCAATGCTTCCCCCAGCTCTCCCTTCATCGCCTGCAAGGCCGCCACCGCCTGACCGTGATGCTGATCGGCGGTGAGACGAAAACCAAAGCCGAACTCGGCGTTGTCCTCGAACAGGGAGTTGGACCAGGCTGGCCCCTTCCCTTCCGCGTTCTTGGCCCACGGCGTGGTCGGCAGGTTACCGCCGTAGATGGAGGAGCAGCCGGTGGCGTTGGCCACCAGCATGCGATCGCCAAACAGCTGGGTCAGCAGCTTGAGATAAGGTGTCTCCCCACAACCGGCGCAGGCGCCGGAGAACTCGAACAGGGGTTCGAGGAACTGGGCACCGCGCACCGTGGAGAAGTCCACCCGCTCGCGGGCAGGCCACGGCAGGCTCTCGAACCAGCGCAGCGCCTGCTTCTGGCCAGCCAGATGGGGCGCCTTGTCCATCATGGTGATGGCGCGCTCGCCCTCGTGTTCTTCATCCGCTCCGACCCGCACCGGACAAGCCTGCACGCACTGACCGCAGCCGGTGCAATCCTCCGGATAGAGCTGCAGGGTGTAGCGGCTGTCGGGGAAGCCCTTGGCAGTGACGGGCACCGACTGGGCAGCCTCGGGGGCGGTCGCCAGCCAGTCCTGATGGTAGAACTTGGCCCGCAGCGCCGCGTGGGGGCAGACAAAGACGCAGTTGCCGCACTGGATGCAGATATCGGAGTGCCAGATCGGGATCTCGCGGGCGATATCCCGCTTCTCGAAGCGGCTGGTGGCAGTGGGGTAAGTACCATCCACCGGCAGCATGGAGACGGGGATCAGATCGCCGCGCCCCGCCAGCATCTCGCCAGTGACCCGCTGGACAAACTCGCTGCCGCCCGCTGCCAGTGGCAGCGGATAGTCGCTGATCTGCTCGTCACCGGCCGGGATCGCCACCTTGCTTAAGTGAGCCAGTGTGTCGTCCACCGCCGCGAAGTTGCGCGCCACCACCTCGGGCCCCTTGCGGGCATAGCTCTTCTCGATGCTCTCCTTGATCAGCGCAATGGCCTCGTCCCGTGGCAACACCCCGGCCAGCGCGAAGAAGCAGGTCTGCATAATGGTGTTGATGCGATTGCCCATGCCGTTTTGCTCGGCCACCCGATCGCCATCGATGCAGTAGAGCTGGATATTGAGGGCGCGGATGCGGGCACGCAGCCGCTCGGGCAGCTGGCTCCATACCTTGTCAGCCTCATAGGGGGCATTGAGCAGCAGGGTCGCCCCTTCGGCGGCGTGCTCCAGCAAGTCTACCGATTCGACAAAGCCCCACTGGTGGCAGCCGATAAAGCTCGCCTGCTCGATAAGCCAAGGGGCGTCGATGGGCTCGGGGCCAAAGCGCAGGTGGGAGACTGTGCGCGAGCCCGACTTCTTGGAGTCGTAGACGAAGTAGCCCTGGGCGTGGAACCCCTCCAGCTCGCCGATGATCTTGATGCTGTTCTTGTTGGCGCCCACCGTGCCATCGGCACCGAGGCCGAAGAACAGCGCCCGCACCCGGCTGGCAGGCTCCAGATCGCCGATGGGGTGCCAGGCCAGACTGAGGCCCGACACGTCATCGACAATCCCCACGGTAAAGCGCGGACGCGGCGCATCGGATGCCAGCTCCTCAAACACCGCCGCGCACATGGCGGGGGTGAACTCTTTGGAAGAGAGGCCGTAGCGGCCGCCACTGAGCCAGGGCAACCGCTTGATAAGGCCGCGCTGCAAACCGTCGATCAGCGCGCTCTGCACATCCAGCAGCAGCGGCTCGCCGCCAGCGCCCGGCTCCTTGGTGCGATCCAGCACCGCCATGCGCCGCACGCTCGCAGGCAGCGCATCGAGCAGCGCCTGTACCGGGAAAGGTCGATAGAGGCGAATGACCAGCACCCCGGTCTTGCGATCCTGTTGGTTGAGCCAATCCACGGTGGTGCGGGCAGTGGCTGCCCCCGAGCCCATCAGCACGATCACATCGGTGGCATCGGTTGCGCCGTGGTACTCCACCAGCCGATAGTGGCGGCCGGTCAGCTCGCCCAGGTTGTCCATGCACTGCTGCACCCGCGCCGGTACCGCTTCGTAGAAGGGGTTAACACTCTCGCGGGACTGGAAATAGGTATCCGGGTTCTGGGCGGTGCCACGCATCACCGGATGATCCGGGTTCAGCGCCCGCGAACGGTGGGCGCGCACCCAGTCGTTGTCGATAAGGGCGCGAATTTCATCCCGATGCAGGGCGGTGATCTTGTTCACCTCGTGGGAGGTACGGAACCCGTCGAAGAAGTGGATAAAGGGCACCCGGCACTGCAGGGTGACGCTGTGGGCGACCAAGGCCAAGTCCTGCGCCTCCTGCACCGAGCCGGAGGCGAGCATGGCAAAGCCGGTACTGCGCGCCGCCATCACATCCTGATGGTCGCCAAAAATCGACAGCCCCTGCGCCGCCAGCGAGCGGGCCGCCACATGGAACACCGCCGAGGTCAATTCACCGGCGATCTTGTACATGTTGGGCAGCATCAGCATCAGCCCCTGACTGGCGGTGAAGGTGGTGGCGAGCGCCCCCGCCTGCAGGGCGCCGTGTACCGTCCCGGCCGCCCCCCCTTCACTCTGCATCTCTACGACTGTGGGAATGTTGCCCCACAGGTTGGTCTGCTTCTCATCTGCCCAGGCGTCGGCCAGTTCGGCCATGGTCGAGCTCGGGGTGATGGGATAGATGGCACACACTTCGCTCAGCTGGTACGCCACCCGGGCCGCAGCTTCGTTGCCGTCGACCATGATCAGTTCATGTTTCATTGGGACTCCTCCGGTTGGCGCAGCAGGATGGCGTGACAAGGGCACTGGTCGTGACAGGCACCGCAGCCGGTGCAGCGCGCCGCATCCACCTGATAACCCTTGCCCGGCCCCAGCTTGGCGATGGCCTGCTCGGGACAACTGCCATAGCAACCGTCGCACTCGAAGCAGTTGCCGCAGGAGTAGCAGCGCGCCGCCTCATAACGGGCGGCCACCTCATCCAGCCCGCCGATGATCTCGCCAAAGTCGTCCCGCGCCCACGCCGGTTTGACCGGCTGACTGCTGGCCGGGGCATGGGTCTGGAACCAGAGTTGCAACTGCTCGGGCCCCACCAGTGGGTAGGAGACCATCTTCTGGTAGTGACGACCGCGCAGCCAGGCATCCATATGGCGCGCCGCCTTCTTGCCGTGACCGGTGGCGATGGTAACGGTGCGCTCGGAGGGCACCATGTCGCCACCGGCAAAGAGGCCCGGCACATCCGTCATCAGGTTGCCCGCTACCTGCACCACTCCCTCCTTGTTGACCCGCACGCCGGGAATGCTCTCCAGCACCGAGAGGTCGACCTCCTGACCCAGCGCCAGGATCAGGGAGTCCGCCTCGAGGGTTTCAAACTTGCCGGTGGGCACCGGCTTGCCCTGCTCGTCGAGGGTCATCACTTCCACTTCGATGCGGGTGTTGTCGAGCTGGCGGATGCTGCGCAGCCAGTTGATCTTGATCCCCTCCTCCTCGGCCTCGTCGGCTTCGAAGGTGTGGGCAGGCATATGGTCCCGGTCGCGGCGGTAGATGATCATCGCCTCTTCAACGCCCAAACGACGGGCGGTGCGAGCCGCGTCCATGGCGGTGTTGCCGCCGCCGTAGATGGCTACCCGCCGTCCCAGTTTGGGTGGCGGCAAGCCCTGCTCTTCGGCCAGACTGGCCTGTTCGAGGAAGCTCACCGCATCGAGGATCTTGCCCGCCTCCCTGGCCGGAATATCGACCCGCTTGGCCAGATGGGCGCCGATGGCCATAAAGACGGCATCAAAGCCCCCCTCGTCGCGCTCGCGCAGCACATCCTCCACCTTGTGGTTGAGGGTCAGCGTCACTCCGGCCGCCACGATGCGGGCCACCTCCCGATCCAGCACATCGCGGGGCAAGCGGTAGGCGGGAATGCCAAAGCGCAGCATGCCGCCCGCCAGCGGTCCCGCTTCGCGGATCTCCACCTGATGGCCGAGCCGGTTGAGGTGCCAGGCGCAGGAGAGGCCGGAGGGCCCGGCGCCAATGACCAGCACCTTCTTGCCGCTGGCAGGGGCGGGGGTTGCAGGCTGCCAGCCACGGGCCAGCGCCTCGTCACCGAGGAATCGCTCGATGGCGTGGATGGAGACGGATTCATCCACCTGTCCGCGATTGCAGGCGCTCTCGCAGGGGTGATAGCAGACCCGGCCATGAATGGCGGGCAAGGGGTTCTCTTCGATCAGGGTCTGCCACGCCGCCTCAAAGCGACCGGCCTGCGCCAAAGAGAGCCAGGCCTGGATATTTTCTCCGGCCGGGCAGGCGTGATTGCAGGGTGGCAGGGCCGGCCGCCAAACGGGCAGCCGGGTACGCACCGGGCCTGTTCCCGTTTTCAGGGAGAGATCCGGCAATGGGGTCATGTCCAGTTGTTTGCTCATACATTGCTTTCTTCTTTTTGTGTGACAGGCCCCACCCGATGGCGCTTGATACCGTTTAGCCGAAGCGGACGGTGGCCGGATGAGGAAGAAGCGAAAGCGTTAGAAACTGGGAACTGAGTCGATAATGGCGGTTTTTTTGTACTGATTAGCGAATCAGGATCAAAAAATGTTGCACTTTATGGTTCATAGAGACCAGAACGTGACTCAAGTAACATCTTATCCAGCTGACCGCTGGCTTTCAGTTTGGCGAGCCCCCGGTTGAAGGTCTGGATCAGCTCGTCAGCGTTGGCGCGCTTGCGGCTGATCAGCAGGTGACCTTCAACTTTAAATACGGGTTTTGAATGGGTTGTAAAGAGATCGACCGTGCTGGCCGGGTAGAAGTGACGCAGAGAGTAGTAACCGACATCGATGTTCTCCAGCGTCAGGTCTGCGCGACCGGAGAGCAGCAGATCGAAGCTCTGGCGCAGCCGGGTGACAAACTGCACCTGTAGCGGCACCTGCTCGATGGCTGCAAAAAAATCTGCATTGTAGGTATAGCCACTGACCGCAGCCAGCCTGCGATCCGCCAGATCCTGATAGCCACGCCATTCAAGCGGATCTGACTTGAGATAGAACCAGACATAGGTCTCGCTCAGGATGGGATCGCTGTAGAGATGGGTTTTGCGCCGCTCGCTCGACTCATACCAGTGGACAGTACCATCCACCACCCCCTCCTCCGACAAGCGAAAAGCCCGCTTCCAGGGCAGAAACTGGAACTTGACGCTCACCCCTTCCCCCTTGAACGCCTCACTCACCACATGGGGGATCAGTCCCTGATATTTCAGCGTCTCTGAGCAGTAAGGCGGGTACTCTCCCGTGGTCAGGGTCAGCTCCTGTGCCCAGAGTCCGTGGCAAAAAAGGCTCCCCGCCAGCAACCAGCTCATTTTCATCCCGATACCCTCTTGTTCTCTTTTCCCAACTATAGACCGCCCCTTGAAAGGATTGCCGGATCACAGAGGAACCGTTATGTTGCCCTCTTCCCGAGCGAAAACAGTCACTTCACAAGGATCCGGACATGCCGAGGCTAACCAGCATTCATCTCTACCCCATCAAATCGACCGCCGGCATGGCGCTGGCTCGCGCCCGGGTGACCGAAGAGGGGCTCGCCGGGGATCGCCGTTACATGGTGGTCAAACCGGACGGCACCTTTATCACCGCCCGTACCCATCCCCAACTGCAACAGGTCGTCGCTACCCCCATCGAAGGGGGCTTGCAACTGCGCTATCCGGGCTTTGAGCCACTTATCCTGCAAGAGGCCGACTTCAGCCGCGCCCCGAAGCCCACAGGGGTCTGGAGCGACCGTTTCACCGCCCTGCATACCGACCCCAAAGCCGATGGGTGGCTAAGCCGGGTGGCAGGGGAGACGGTGCAACTGCTCTGGTTGGGTGAAACCTCTGATCGCTTTCGTGAAAAGACCGGCACCCGGGTCAGCTTTGCCGACGGTTATCCGCTGCTGCTGATAAGCCAAGCCTCCCTTGAAGATCTCAATCTGCGATCCGATGCCCTGCACCAGATGAGCCAGTTTCGCACCAATCTGGTGGCAAGCAATACCCAGCCCTTCGAGGAGGACAGCTGGGTACGCATTCGCATCGGCGAGGTGGAATTTAAAGTGGTCAAGCCCTGCAGCCGCTGCATCATGACCACAGTTGAGGCGGGTACCGATCGTTTCAACGCCCTGAAAGAGCCGCTGGCGACCCTCACCCGCTACCGCCGTGGCGAGGATGGCGAGGTTTACTTCGGTCAGAATCTGGTGGCGCTGAACGAGGGGTGGATTGAGGCGGGCAGCGAGATAGAGGTGCTGGAACGCACCCGTCCGGTGGTCTATCCCGCCGCAGCGCCGAAAAAGCGGGAGCTGATCTGCGTGGCTCGCGAATCGCTGGCGCGGGATCTGGAGACCTTCTGGTTCGAGGCGGCCGATGGCGAGCCCCTGCCCGACTACCTGCCGGGTCAGCATCTGCCCATCAGCCTCGATATCAAAAACGAGCGGATTCAACGGCGCTATACCCTGAGCTCCACCCCGGATCACCCGGAACGCTGCAGCATCAGCGTCAAGAAGGTGGGAGGTGGTCGCATCTCCCACTGGCTGCACCAACAGCTGCAGGTGGGTGACCGGCTGCTGGCCGCCAACCCCGCTGGCGAGTTTCACCTGGGCCGCGAGCGCAATCTCCTGTTGCTCTCGGCAGGCTCAGGCGTCACCCCCATGCTGGCGATAGCCCGCACCCTGGCGCTGCACGGTGAGCTGGAAGATGTGCACTTTATGCACCTGTGCCGCAGCGAAGCGGACATTCCTGCCGCCAGCGAACTGCACGCCATGGCGCAGCAGGGGATGACTCTTACCCTGATCCTGAGCCAACCGGCCAGCCACTGGCAGGGGCTGCAAGGGCGAATCAATGATGAGCATCTGCGACTGGTCAAAGGGTTGGTCGAAAAAGAGGTCTTTATCTGCGGCCCCCACGGCTTTATGGCCGATGCTGCCGCCCGAGTCGCTACCCTTGGCGTTCCAGCCGTACGCATCAAGCAGGAGAGCTTTGGCGGCGCCATTCTCTCGGTGGCCCGCCCCCATCAGGCGGTGCAACTCAATATCGGGGAGCAGGCATTCACCGGCAACAATCAGGGCACAGTGCTGGATCAGGCCAACAAGCAGGGGGTTGAACTGCCCTGGAGCTGCCGCGCCGGGATCTGCGGCAGTTGCAAACAGACGCTGGTCTCGGGCGAGGTGGATCACCCCGACGCCCCCGCCATCACCGCCGCCGAGCGGGCCGAGGGCAAGATCCTCACCTGCTGCGCAGTGCCGCTGAGCGACCTCGTCATCAAATAAGGTGATCGAGCCGCGCTAACGCGCGGACAATAAAAAACGGCTGCCGAGGCAGCCGTTTTTGTTTGGTAGGAACCGGCGAGATTAACCGCGCAGGGCGGCGATACGCTGCTCGATGGGCGGGTGGCTCATGAACAGCTCGCTCATGGAGCGCTTGCCGTTGATGCCAAAAGCCATCATGGAACCTTCCAACTGCGGCTCGGCACCGCGGGAGAGGCGCTCAAGGGCGGCAATCATCTTGTCGCGACCGGCCAGCTTGGCGGCACCGGCATCGGCACGGAATTCGCGCTGACGGCTGAACCACATGACGATGATGGAAGCCAGAATGCCGAACAGCATCTCCAGCACGAACACGGTGATCATGTAGGCAAAACCGCCGGTGCTGCTGCTCTCTTCCTCATTGTTGGAGCTGAAGAAGTTGCTGATAACGCCAGCCACGATGCGGGCGAAGAACATCACGAAGGTGTTCACCACCCCCTGGATCAGGGTCAGGGTCACCATGTCGCCGTTGGCCACGTGGCTCACCTCATGGGCCAGCACCGCTTCCGCCTCGTCACGGCTCATGCTGTAGAGCAGGCCGGAAGAGACCGCCACCAGCGAATCATCGCGGCGGGCACCGGTGGCAAAGGCGTTCATCTCGGGAGAGTCATAGATCCCCACTTCCGGCATCTTGATACCCGCTTCGCGGGCCTGACGCGCCACAGTGCTCACCAGCCAGTGCTCGGTCTCGTTACGGGGTTGCTCGATGACCTGGACGCCATAGCTGCGCTTGGCCATCCACTTGGACATCAGCAAGGAGATAAAGGAACCCCCAAAACCGAACACGGCACAGAACACCAACAGCCCGGAAATGCTGGACTTGTTGATACCCAGAACCGAGAACAGGATATTGAGTACCACCCCCAGCACCAGCATGACGGCCAGGTTGGTCACCAGGAATAGCATAATTCGCTTCATATAGACTCCTTGTGAAGATAAGGGACATAACCGGGGGATCAATCGGGATCCCCACCTGATCATGTTAATGTCGACATTCTAGGGAGATTCGATGAATGTTCGCTGAATATGCCGTCAAAGTAGCGGTGAGATATCGAGACGCCCCTGCAAATCGGCTTCAAGTGGATTGTTTATAAACGGAATTTCGCCGAGGAAGGGAGCAGGCAACAAGCCTCTCAGAGTGTCCAGATTTTCCTGATAATGGCTCATGGAGCCGTGCAGCCGATTAATTACCCAACCCGCCACCGGCAGCTGATCATTGCGAATGGCTGCAAAGGTGAGCAGCGCATGGTTGAGGCAACCCAGCTTGGCCCCCACCACCATGATCACCGCCATGTTCTCCTGTTTCACCCAGTCCGATAGCAGATGCTTGCGATCGAGCGGCAGATACCAGCCCCCCGCCCCTTCTACTACTGCAAGCTCGGCCCCCGCCTGTTCAATCTTGCGCAGCCCCTCGCTCAAGCCCTGCATGGTGATGGGCTGGCGCGCCTCGCTGGCGGCAATGTGTGGCGCAATCGGCGGCTCGTAGGCGAAGGGATTGACCATCTCATAGGGCAGCGGCAGACTCGCCGCCTCCTGCAACAGGACAGCATCGAGATTGCGCAGCCCGTCCGGGGTGCGGGCACACCCGGCCGAAACCGGCTTGTAACCGGCACAGCGGATCCCCTGTGCGCTGAACTCCCGCAACAGAGTACGCGCGACCAGCGTCTTGCCCACATCGGTATCGGTACCGGTGATAAAGAATGTTTTCATACGGTTCTCTCCTTGGCAGGGAGTGGCACACTGCCCTGCACATACTGCGATTCCCGGCGCTCAGCGAGGCTTGCTGATCTTGCCGAGACAGACCCGGTAACTGGCCACCAGCTGGCCATCGGGCTGACGAAATGCTTCATACGCCTGAGCCAGCCGCTGCAATCTGGCGCGACCGCTCAGCCCGGCCGGTGCACTGCGGGCACACTCATCATTGATCTGATTGGCCCCGATCCCCTTGAGATCGCGCAACAACTGCGGCAATTCAAGATAGGCAAGATCCCAGTTTCTGCACTCAAGCCCCGGGGCAATGGCGCCCGCCGATAACAACACCTGCTCCAATTGTGGCAGGCCAAGGAAGCGGTTGACATGGGCTCGGCCATCTACTTGCTGCCAGGCTGCGCGCAGTTGCCAGAGCGATTCATCAAGCAGGGTGGAGAAGAAGATCTGGCCACCGGGTTTGACCACCCGCAGCAGCTCGGCGAAAGCCTGCGCCGGTCGCTCGCACCACTGCAGCGCGAGGCTGGAGAATACCCAGTCAAAGGCGTTGTCGGCAAAGGGGAGCTGCTCGGCATCGCCGCATACCAGTCGGGCGCCGCTGCCGCGCAGGGCCGCCTGCTCCAGCATGCCGGGGGCGAGATCCAGCCCGGTCAGCCCGGCGCAGTGGGTGGCAAGATGAGGCAGGAAGAAGCCGGTGCCGCAACCCAAATCGAGCCCGTAGCCCCGGCGCTCCTCACATACACCAGCCGCGCTCATCAGCTCGAGCAGCGCCAACCCCACCTCCTGCTGGAAGCGGGCGTGGGCGTCGTAGTGACGAGCCGCCGCCCCGAAACGACGGGCGAGCTGCCCCTTGTCCACCGTTTGAAAACGCTCAGCCATGGCAAGCCTCCCCAACCGTTGCCGCTGCAGGGCAAACCCCCAAGGCATCGAGCAGGCGATCCACATCCTGCTCGCGGTGGGCTGCACTCAGCGTAATGCGCAGCCGGGCCGTACCGACCGGCACCGTGGGCGGGCGGATGGCGCCAGCCCAGACACCGCGATCCCGCAGTCGCTCGGCCAGTTGCAAAGCAGCAGAGCTCTCTCCAACCAGTAGTGGCTGGATGGGGGTGGCGCTCGCCCCCAGCTGCCAACCCTGCGCCTGCGCCCCTTGCCGGAAGCGGGCGATCAGCTGACCAAGATGAGCGCGGGCCTCATCGGCGGCACGCACCAGCTCGATACTCTTGCTGACTGCGCAAGCTTGCGCGGCGGGCATATGGGTGCTGTAGACATAGTGGCGGGCGAAGTTGACCAGATACTCCACCAGCTCGCGACTGCCGCCGACAAAAGCACCGGCGACGCCAAGCGCCTTGCCAAAGGTGCCCATCTGGATGTGTACGCAGGCCGGGTTAACTCCCTGCGCCGCCAGCGTGCCGCGTCCCTCAGGCCCCAGCACGCCGAGGCCGTGGGCATCGTCGATCATCAGCCAGTTGCCGCTCCGGGCGGCCAATGTCGCGAGTTCACCCCAGGGGCCCTGATCCCCGTCCATGCTGAACACCCCTTCCGAAACGATCAGTCCGCGATTTGGCTCAAGCTGCCGTTCAAGGGCCGCCATATCGTTGTGGGCAAAGCGCTTCATCTTGCAGGGGAGCTGGCTGCCCATCTCCTGCAGGGAGGCGTGGTTGAGTTTGTCCTGCCACAGCAGGTGTTCCTTGCCGAGCAGGGCTTTCAGCACCGCCTGATTGGCGGAAAAGCCGCAGTTGAACAGCAGTACAGCCTCCACCCCGAGCCACTCGGCCAGGGTTTCCTCGAGCTCTTGGTGGGCACGGCTGTAACCGGTCACCAGCGGCGAGGCGCCGGCGCCCGCGCCATAGCGCTCAATCCCCGCTTTGAAGGCAGTTTTGATGGCGGGATGATCCGCCAGACCCAGATAGTCGTTGGCGGAAAAGTTGAGGTAGTCGCGCCCCGCCACCCTGAGCCGCCCGCCACTCGCCCCGTCGGTCGCGATGCGATTGCGCAGCAGACCCGCCAGCTCGCGCTCGGCCAGCGCCATGCCCAACCCAAAGGGGCCCGTTACTGCAAGGCCGTTCATGACTGCGCGGCCCCGGCTCGGGGGCGGGTGGCGTCATAAAACATTTCGGCAGGTTCGTTCTGGCGGCTTACCTCGGCCAGCAACTCCTCTTCTTGGACCTGATCCGGCTTCTGGGCCCGCTGGGCGGGACGAATGCCGAGCCGCTTGAACAGCTGCATATCGCTGTTTTCGTCCGGGTTGGGGGTGGTCAGCAGTTTGCAGCCATAGAAGATGGAGTTGGCGCCCGCCATAAAGCACATCGCCTGCATCTGCTCGTTCATCTTCTCCCGCCCGGCGGAGAGGCGCACATGGGAGGTCGGCATCATGATCCGCGCCACGGCGATGGTGCGGATAAATTCGAACGGATCGAGGTTCTCCTGATCCTCCAGCGGCGTCCCCTTTACCTTGACCAGCATGTTGATGGGCACACTCTCCGGGTGGCGCGGCAGGTTGGCCAGCGCCATCAACAGGCCCGCCCGATCTTTCGCCTGCTCACCCATGCCGACGATACCGCCGGAGCAGACCTTCATGCCGGCGCTGCGCACATGTTCCAGCGTATCGAGCCGATCCTGATAGGTGCGGGTGGAGATGATCTCGCCATAGAACTCCGGCGAGGTGTCGAGGTTGTGGTTGTAGTAATCGAGCCCCGCAGCGCCAAGACGGGCCGCCTGATCGGCGGTGAGCATCCCCAGCGTCATGCAGGTCTCCATCCCGAGCCCGCGCACCTCCTCAATCATCCGGATGATGTAGGGCATGTCTTTTTCTTTGGGGTTGCGCCAGGCGGCCCCCATGCAGAACCGGGACGAACCGTTGGCTTTGGCTTCGCGAGCCCGCTCCAGCACCTTCTCCACCTCCATCAACCGTTCGGCTTCAAGCCCGGTGTGGTAGCGAGCACTCTGGGGGCAGTATTTGCAATCTTCCGGGCAGGCGCCGGTCTTGATGGAGAGCAATGTGCTCACCTGCACTTCGTTCGGGTCGAAATGGGCGCGGTGGACGGTCTGGGCC
>NZ_JRGK01000357.1 GCF_000764645.1 Aeromonas finlandensis | reverse complement strand
GGGCAGGATCACCACGCCGAGGATGGCCAGAATGCCGCCCACGGTGCCGAGCAGGCTGGTGGAGACTTCGTGTACCACAGCGGCCGGGCCGCCGTTGGCCATGGTGGCGTTGAGCGCTTCGGTGCTGTCGTAGAAGGAGAGACCCAGAGTGCACCAGATAAGGGCGATGATCCCTTCACCGATCATTGCGCCGTAGAAGATGAAGCGGCCGGATTTCTCGTTCTGCATGCAGCGCGCCATCAGCGGTGACTGGGTGGCGTGGAAGCCCGATACCGCACCACAGGCGATGGTGATGAACAGCAGCGGCCAGAGCGGCAGCTCGGTCGGGTGCAGGTTGGAGAAGTCCATCCCGGTGTTGTAGAAGCCTTTGCCGGAGACGATCAGACCAATGATGAGGCCGACCGACATGAACACCAGCAGGGCACCGAAGATGGGATAGAAGCGACCGATGATTTTGTCGATGGGGACGATGGTCGCGAGGATGTAGTAGGCAAAAATCGCCATGATCCAGTAGACCAGATCGGTGGAGGTGAGGTTGGCCAAGAGGCCTGCCGGGCTCAGCACGAACACCACGCCCACCAGCATCAGCAGCACCACGGCAAACAGGTTCATGAAGTGCTTGGCGGCGGTGCCCAGATGCTCACCGACCACGGTCGGTACCGAGGCACCCTTGGCACGTACCGAGAGCATGCCGGAGAAGTAGTCGTGTACCGCACCGGCGAAGATGCAGCCAAAGACGATCCAGAGCATGGCGACCGGGCCGTAGAGGGCACCCAGGATGGGGCCGAAGATAGGGCCGACGCCAGCGATATTGAGCAGTTGAACCAGATAGACCTTTTTGTCCGACATCGGGACATAGTCAACCCCGTCAGCCATGGTGATGGCGGGGGTTTTCAGCTCGGGTTTCGGGCCAAATATCCGTTCGATGAACTTGCCATAGATGAAATAGCCGGCGACAAGTAAGCCGACACAGAGGAAGAACCAGAACATTGTTACGCTCCTGCATTGTTATTTTTTGATTTGCGCAGCGAGTCTAAAACGATTGCCCTGCTCTGGCAGGTGAAACGGCTTGAGCGGCGTCATGGCGCGCCGAGCGGTCGGCGCTTGTGATCCGGCGCACACTCCACGGCTCAGTCCAGCCCCAGTTGATCTTTCAGCTCCTTGAGATAACGACGGCTGACCGGCACCCGGGCACCGCTCGGGGTGACAATTTCCGCCAGCTGGTTATCCAGCAGCTGTATCTCGAAGATGGCGTTGGGGGAGACCAGATACTGGCGGTGGCAGCGCAGCAGCGGGCTTTTCTCTTCCAGAGATTTCAGGGTGAGCTGGGTGTGGAACCGCTCCCCCTGACAGGCGACATGGACCCCGCCCAGATCGGAGAAGGCATACTCCACCTGCGCGATGGGCAGCAGCCGCACCCGGTTGTTCAGATAGCCCGGAATATGTTCGATGGCGGGGGCCAGCCGCTCGATAGGCTGTGGCGAGATATCCTGCTTGAGACGGGCAAGGGTCTTGGCCAGCCGGGCGGGCTCGACCGGTTTGAGCAGGTAGTCGAAGGCGTTCTCCTCGAAGGCCTGAATGGCGTACTCGTCAAAGGCGGTGACAAACACGATGCGGGGCAGGGGGTCGAGCATGGCGACCAGCTCCATGCCGCTCAGCTTGGGCATCTGGATATCGAGAAACACCACATCGGGCTTGAGCCGCTGAATAAGCGGCAGCGCCTCGATGGCGTTGGCCGCTTCCCCCACGATCTCGATGGCGGGATCGCAGGCCAGGTGTTGTTTCAGCTCTTCGCGGGCGTAGTGTTCGTCATCGACAATCAGGGTGCGGATCATGGTTGCTCCTTGGGGATGGTGAACGACACCCGGGTCCACTGCTCCGGCTCGCACGCAATGGTCACACCGTAGTGTTCGCCAAAGGCGCTCTTCAGTCGCCGGTCGACGATGGTCATGCCCAGACCATCACCGGCAGGGTGCGCTTGCCAGGCACCGGCATTATCTTCCACACAAATGGTGACGCAAGTAGGCTGCTCCAGGGTATAGAGGCGAATGCGCCCCTGCTCCAGCAGGGTCGAGGTGCCGTGCTTGATGGCATTCTCGATCAGTGGCTGCAGGGTGAAGCTGGGCAGCCGGAGTGTGGCCAGATGGGGCGGGATCTCGTTTATCACCGTCAGCCGGTCGCCAAAGCGGGCCAGTTCGATCTCCAGATAGGATTGGCAGTGCTCCTGCTCCTCCTGCAGGGTGGCAAGGCCGCTCTGGCGCTTGAGGTTCTTGCGAAAAAAGAGCGACAGATGCAGCAGCAGATCCCGCGCCTTGTCCGGATCGCGCCGGGTGATGGCACTGATGGTATTGAGGGTGTTGAACAGAAAGTGGGGGTTGATCTGGGCCTGGATCAGCTTGAGTTCGGATTGCACCAGCAGCCGTTGATGCTGCTCCAGCCGACCGGCCAGCAGTTGTTGTGACAGCAGGTTGGCAATCCCTTCCCCCAAGGTGTGGTTGATCTTGAGAAACAGTCGCTTCTTTGGCTCGTAGAGCTTGATGGTGCCGATCACCCCCTTGTCCCCCTGCAGCGGGATCACCAGCACCGAGCCCAGCTGGCAAGCGGGTGAGAGGCTGCAGCGATAGGGCTGGCTGTTACCATCGGCAAACAGCACCTTGTTGCGGGCGATGGCCTGCATGGTGATGGCTGACGCAATGGGGGTGCCCGGCAGGTGGTGATCTTCGCCGGTGCCGATAAAGGCGAGGATCTTCTCGGTGTCCGTGATGGCGACCGCACCCACGCCGGTCTCCTCCTGAATGATGCGGGCAATCTTGTTGCTCGCCTGTGGTGTAAAGCCCTGACTCATGATCCCCACGGTGCGATTGGCGATGTTGAGCGCCTTGGCGGAGAAGACCCGGGAGAACTTCTCATACATCTGCTGTTGATCGCGGATCATGCTGATAAAGAGCGCCGCGCCACAGGAGTTGGCGAGGATCATCGGGGTGGCAATAGTGCGTACCAGCAGCAGGGATTGGTCGAACGGGGTCGCCACCAGCAGGATGATCACCATCTGCAGGATCTCGGCGTAGAGGGTGGTAAAGAAGGCGATGCGCGGTTCAAACAGGGCATCCGTTCGCCCCGAGCGCATCAGCCGCCAGTGCACAATGCCCCCGAGCAACCCCTCGCAGGTGGTGGAGATGGCGCAGGCGAGATCGGTAAATCCCCCCAGGGTGTAGCGGTGCAGACCGCCAGTCAGCCCCACCAGAAAACCCACCAACGGGCCGCCCAACAGGCCCCCCAGCACGGCACCGACCGCCCGGGTGTTGGCGATGGCATCGTCGATATCGAGGCCGACATAGGTGCCGAGGATGCAAAAGCTTGAAAAGATGATGTATATCAGTATCTTGTGAGGTAGTCTCACCGAATAGTTGGCAAGCGGGCGCAGCAGCGGACTTTTCGAGAAAAGATAGGCAATCACCAGGCTGACGCTCATCTGTTGCAGCAAGGAGAGGACCAACTGCATAAAAAACGCTCCTCATAAGCCAGCTTAAAAAATCACCAGCCCGTGAATAAGTGTGATCAGGATCTTGTTCTGTTGGCCCAACTGGGCGCAACGGGCTGTCAGTTTGCCAGAAGAAGTGGATAAAACCATATTAAATCAGCATGTTAAATTGATATTTGTGTAAGCGGCAGCGGGTTGATATTGATGGGGGGAGCATGAATGTATCCGCCGGATGCGCCACACGGAGGTGGCATGCTCCGCCCGGCCCAATGGCTGGGCGTTTTTTATACATGGTCAGATGACAACCTTTCGGCGGCTCTTCGAGCAATTATTCCGGTTTGTCCAATGAGTTATCCCCAGCTTCTGGGGATAACTCAAAACGCAAAGTAGTAACAGAAGCGGCGGGTCAGGTTGAAGAAGAGCCGTTGTCCATCATCCAGCTCTTCCTGTTTGATAAAGGCGGTGATGGTGCGCTCATCTTCCCGCAGGTCGATCATTGGCACCGCTTCCGGCCGCTGGGCCTTGATATAGGGCAGGATCTTCGGCTTGAGGGGCATGGTGGGCTCGGTGGAGAGTACCAGCGCGATGCTCTCATCGGAGAGTTTCACCAGTGATCCCGGCGGATAGACCCCCAGCACCTTGACCAGCAACTTGACCAGATTCTGGTCGAACTTCTTCTGGGATAACTTGTAGAGCTGGCTGATGGCCTGACTCGGCGCCGCCGGGTTGCCGCTGTTGCGGGGATGGAGCAGCTCGTCGTAGAAGTCGACCAGTCCGATCAGCCGCGCCAGCGGCGGGATCTCACCACCCTTGATCCCGAGCGGATAACCGCTGCCGTCGAGCCGTTCGTGGTGCAGATGGGCGACCTGACGAATTTTGGGCTCAAAGGCGTTGAGTTGGGTCAGCATCTCCAGCCCGTACTGGGCATGCATATTGAGGAAGTTCTGTTCGGCCTTGCTGAGCTCTCCGCGCTTCTGGGTGATCTGGCTCGGGATTTTCAGCTCGCCGATGTCGTGGATAAGTCCGGCAAGCCCGGTCTCCTCCAGTTCGATGGGATTCATGCCCAGCTCGCGCGCCATCAGCATGGCGATAAAGGCGACGTTGAGGCTGTGCTGCAGCAGGATATCGGTGTGGGGGCTGCGAATAAGGTGCAGTCCGAGGGGGCCTTCGTGCTGACTGAGGGTGAAGGCAGCGTTGCGGACGATCTGGGCAGTGTTGGCCAGCCCCTCATCCGGTTTGAGGTTCAGCGCCCCCAAGGCATCACGCAGCTCGCTCATGGATTGGCCAAAGGCCTTGTCGGCAGCGCGCATGGAGCGGCGAAAGGCTTTTTCGTCAAAGGGGGGCGGGCCAGAGGCAATCAGCTCCTCCAGCTCTTCGAGATCAGGGCCCGCATCCGGCATATCCCCGCGCAGCAGCGGCTCAATAGGCAGGTCACTCTTGTCGGGATCGACCATCAGCAGGGTGAGATCAAGATGGCGGATGATGTCGAGCTGCTGCTGATCCTTGATTTTGAACGTATTGAACATGAACGGATGGTTGGTCCACCCGGTCGGAAGGTGGATAAAGTGGCCTACTCTCAACTGCTCTATCGAGGCTTGGATCAGTGCCATCAGTGAACCTGCATTTCGTGAATGCCTACTCAACAAGCTAGCAAAATCCAAGGGATAGACAACTAAAAAACCGTCATGCTTGCTGGCCGGGGGTGAGGCTGTGATGATGCGCACGAAGCTGGCTCGCTTTCTTAATTCGCGCTTAATTTTTGACTTCTACGCTGGCCCCATTGTTTCTGGTAGTGTTGCCATGCCATTTATTCTGTCGTCCGGCATTCAGGAGTTAAGTATGCGCATCACGCTCGGTGTGATGAAGGTGAATCTGTTGCTGGTGCTCTTTTTCGCACTGGTGCTGAACTGGCCCTTCTTTCTTCGTTTCTATTCGGTTATCAGTGGTTTGGAGCATGTTAAAGCCGGTTTTGTTCTCTCTGTTCCTCTGGCTCTGCTCGCTGCACTTAACGCAGTTTTTATCCCCTTTACCTTCCGCTGGCTGCTCAAACCCTTCTTCTCCCTGTTGATCCTGACCGGCTCCATCGCCAGTTACGCCATGCTCAAATACGGTGTCATCTTCGATGCAAGCATGATCCAGAACATAGTGGAGACCAACGGCAGCGAGGCCACCTCCTATCTGAACATCCCGGTCGTGCTCTGGTTCCTGCTGACCGGCGTGCTGCCCGTGCTGGTACTCTGGTCGCTGAAGGTGCGCTATCCGGCCACCTGGTACAAGGGATTGGCCATCCGGGGCGGGGTATTGTCCCTGTCACTCCTCATAGTGGCAGGCGTGGCTGCACTTTATTATCAGGATTATGTGTCCGTTGGCCGTAACCACCGGATCCTGGGCAAGCAGATAGTGCCCGCCAACTATGTCAACGGGGTCTACAAATATGCTCGGGATGTGGTGTTTGCCACCCCCATTCCCTACCAGCAGTTGGGAATGGATGCCAAAGTGGTCGCCACAGGGGATAAACCGACCCTGATGTTTTTGGTGGTGGGGGAGACGGCCCGCAGCAAAAACTACTCCCTCAACGGCTATGGCAAGGCGACCAACAGCTTTACGGCAAAAGAGCAGGGCGTTGTATCGTTCAAGGATGTGCGCTCCTGCGGTACCGCCACTGCGGTGTCGGTGCCTTGCATGTTCTCCAATCTGACACGGCGCAGTTATGACGAGCAGTTGGCGAACGCCCGCGATGGCTTGCTCGACGTGTTACAGCATGCTGGCGTCTCGGTGCTCTGGAAGGATAACGATGCCGGTTGCAAGGGGGTGTGCCGCAATGTGCCGACCATCGACATTGCGCCCAAGGAGTATCCCGCTTTTTGCAAGGGTGGCTCTTGCTATGACGAGGTTCTGCTGGGCGGGCTGGATCAGCAGATTGCCGGGATGAAGGGCAACAAGCTGGTGGTTTTTCACCTGATGGGCAGCCATGGTCCGACCTATTACCGCCGTTATCCCGCCAGCGAGCGGGTCTTTGTTCCCGACTGCCAGCGCAGTGATATCGAGAACTGCAGCAACGAAGAGCTGCTCAACACCTATGACAACACCATCCGTTATACCGACAAGGTGGTGGAGCAGTTGATCGACAAGCTCAAGTCGCTGGAGAGCCAGTACAACGTCGGGTTGGTTTATCTCTCCGATCACGGCGAGTCGCTCGGCGCGTTGGGGCTCTATCTGCACGGCACCCCCTACAAGTTTGCTCCGGATGATCAGACCCGGGTACCGCTGCTGACCTGGTTCTCGCCGCAAATGGTGGCTGATCGCCAACTGGATATGACCTGTCTGGCCAGGGAGGCATCAAGCCAGCGTTTCTCCCACGACAACCTGTTTCACTCCATGTTGGGGATCATGGATGTGCAAACCAGCGTCTATGACGGAACGCTGGATCTGTTCAAACCGTGCAGGGCAAAGTGAGCAAGGTTGAGTGGCGACAACCTGTTGCTCCGCGTCATGTCGGGCATAAGCGATGAGCAAACCGGCATTTATGACGGTCCGTTGGATCTGTGCACACCTTGCCACCCTGGGTGAGTCAACTCACAGGTATCATCAAAAGCAAAACGGCAGCCCGAAGGCTGCCGTTTTTATTGTGTGATGCAGGTGCGACCAAGGCCGGTTATTTCTGCTCCATGATGATCTGCAGCAGATCCCCTTCCAGCAGGGCGCGCTTGACCAGCGCAAAGCCGCCATAGGTCGGCTGGTTCTGGAAGCGGGCTTTCACGATGGGCAGGCCACGGTGGAAGCTCGGCAGGGATTGATGCTCGACACAGCGACGGATGGCCGGGAAGAGGATCTCTTCGGCGGCGGTGATTTCGCCAGCGATCAGCACCTTCTGCGGGTTGAACAGGTTGACCGTAATGGCCACCGCTCGCCCCAGATGCTCACCCACGTTCTCGATCACGCTGCGTGCCAGTTCATCGCCCGCCAGCGCCGCTTTGCACACCTCCTGAATGGTGATGTGCTTCTCTTGCAGCGAGCTCTGGTGGCCGCGGCTGATGAGCTCCTTCACCTTGTCGATGATCGCTTCGTTGGAGGCGATGGTCTCGAGGCAGCCGAAGTTGCCGCAGTGGCAGCGCTTGCCGAGCGGTTCGACCTGGATATGGCCGATCTCGCCGACGTTGCGGTTCTGACCGAGGAATACCTGACCCTTGGTGATGATCCCGGAGCCAGTACCCTGGTGGACACTGACCAGGATAGAGTCCATGCAGTCGCGGGATTCGCCGAAGAAGTGTTCTGCCAGTGCCAGCGAGCGGGTGTCGTTACCCACGTAGCAAGGAAGGTTGAAGTGGTTCTCCAGCAGCTTCGCCAGCCCCAGATTGCGGATCTGGTACTTGGGGGTGTAGATGACCATGCCGGATTCCGGGTTGACCAGACCCGGCATGGTCAGCGCGATGCTGATCAGATTGCGGCTGCGGTCGCTGTTGGCATCGATAAAGGCGCCAATCTCCCGCAGCAGCATGTCGACCACTGGTTGCTGGTCGATCTCGGTCACCTGAATGACATGCTGGTCGAGCTCCTTGCCATCGAGGTCATAGAGACTCAGTTGCAGGTAGCCGCGGCCCAGCTTGGCAGAGACAAACTGAAAGCGATGTTTGATGGTGGTCAACGAGATGGCTCGCCGCCCGCCGGTTGAGGCTTGCGGAGAGGTCTCCTTGATCAGGCCATGCTCGATCAGTTGCCGGGTTATTTTGGTCACGCTGGCCGGGGCCAGCTGACTCAACTCGGCAATCTTGACCCGGGAGATAGGGCCTTGCAGGTCGATGAGCCGATATACGGCTGCACTGTTGACCTGCTTGATAAGATCTACGTTTGCTATTTGTCCGCCAGTCATGATGTCACTGTTGTGTGTAGTGTCCGTTAACCACGGTCCCACGGACCGTGAAGTCCTGATCGAAGACAGTGAGGTTGGCTATTTTACCGACCTGGATACTACCGAGACGTGAGTCCCATCCAATGGCGCGGGCAGGGTAGAGGCTGGCCATTCTCAGTGCTTCATCGAGCGGTAATCCGACCTGCTTGACCAGATTCTCTACCCCCTCAATCATGGTGAGGGAGGAACCGCCGAGTGTACCATTCTCGTCGATGCACTGACCATCGCGTAAAAAGACGGTGGTGCCACAAAAATCAAATTTCTCAAACCCTTCCGGCGCACCGGCTGCCGCGGTGGCATCGGTGACCAGCACCAGTCGCTCCCCCAGCGCCTTGTGAGCCAGGCGCACGTTGGCCCAGTGCACATGGTGGCCATCGACGATGATGCCCGCATAGACATCCTTGCGATCATAGATGGCGCCTACGACGCCCGGTTCGCGACCGTTGAGGGTCGGGGTCATGGCGTTGTAGAGGTGGGTCGCAAAGCGAATCCCGTTATCGAACCCGGCCATCGCCTGATCGTAACTGGCGGCAGTGTGACCGGCAGAGACCAGGATGCCCGCTTCCACCAGACGGCGGATATGGGCCGGATCGTTGCGCTCCGGAGCCAGGGTGATCTTGGTGATGGCATCCGCGTTGGCGCAGAAGAAGTCGATCATCTCGTCCGCTGGCTGGCGAATTTGCGCGGCAGGGTGGATCCCCTTGCGCTTGAGGTTGGTGTAAGGCCCTTCCAGATGGACGCCCAGCACCTCATTGGGATTGGCCGCCATGTAGTCGCGGGTGACCGCGACAGCCTGCTTCATGTCGGCATCCGGACTGGTGATCAGGGTCGGCAGGAAGCTGGTGGTTCCGGATTTGAGGTTGGCCGCCTGCATGGTGGCCAGGGTCTCGACCGTGATGTCGGTGTTGAACATCACCCCGCCACAGCCGTTGAGCTGCACGTCGATAAAACCGGCGGTCAGGTTGGCGCCCTTGAGGTCAATCTGCTCGATGCCCGCAGGCAACTCGGCCAGGTGAGAGATGGCGACAATCTTGTCGCCCTCGATAAGCACCCCGTAGCCAGTCAGCACACAGCTGCTGGTGTAGAGGGTGCAGTTGGTCAATGCGTACATGACGACTCCTTACAGACGGCCGATGTTGGCGGCTTCCAGCTGCTGGAAGTAGCGAACGGTCTTGACCTTGAGCTCCATGGTGGAGGGCTCGTCGCACACCATCATTCCCTTCGGATGCAGTTGCAGGGTGGAGATGGTCCACATGTGGTTGACGCTGCCTTCCACGGCGGCCTGCAGGGCCAGTGCCTTGCCGTGACCGGTGACCAGGATCATGATCTCTTCCGCATCCATCAGGGTGCCGACACCCACGGTCAAGGCCAGCTTGGGCACCTGCTCCATATCGCCACCGAAGAAGCGAGAGTTGGCGATGCGGGTATCTTCGGTCAGGGTTTTGACCCGGGTGCGGGAGGAGAGGGAAGAGGCCGGTTCGTTGAACGCGATGTGGCCATCGTTACCCACGCCACCCATGAACAGGTGGATCTTGCCGTAGGACTTGATTTTGTCTTCGTAGCGCTTGCACTCGGCCACCAGATCCTCGGCATTGCCGTTGAGGATGTTGATGTTCTCGGGGCGAATGTCGATGTGACTGAAGAAGTTGTTGTGCATGAAGCTGTGGTAGCTCTCCGGATGATCTTCCGGCAGGCCGACGTACTCATCCATGTTGAAGGTGACCACGTTCTGGAAGCTCACTTCACCGGCTTTGTGCAACTCGATCAGGCGCTTGTAGGTATTAAGCGGGGTGCCACCGGTGGGCAGGCCCAGTACGAAAGGGCGCTCGGCTGTCGGCTTGAACGCGTTGATGCGGTCAACGATGTAACGAGCAGACCACAGGCCTACTTGGCTGGCAGATTTCAACGGGATCAGGCGCATGATGGATACCTCTGTTTCGGGTTGCGACCGGTTTGGCGGTGGCAATGGGCTAAGACGGATTCAAGTTGTTTTATAGCGTAAATAAAGATTGCGAACTAAGCCACATCTATCCACTACCTTTATCTTGTTTGGGTGATAACGATCACGATTATTGGTTTATTAATTTGCGCAGCGAAATAAAAGCCCTAGACTGCCAATCAAGCCTTGATGGCTTATGCGTCAAACGTGATAAGCACTTAATTTCTAGAAAAACAAACATTAACTAAGGAGAGGAACCGTGAACATTCTCGGTTATTTGCAAAAGATCGGCCGTGCCCTGATGGTGCCGGTAGCGGTATTGCCTGCCGCAGCGATCCTGATGGGGGTTGGCTACTGGATTGACCCGAATGGTTGGGGTGGTGACAGCGCGCTGGCTGCCTTCCTGATTAAAGCGGGGGCAGCCATTATCGATAACATGTCCGTACTGTTCGCAGTCGGTGTCGCTTACGGTATGTCCAAGGATAAAGACGGTTCTGCTGCCCTGGCAGGTCTGGTTGGCTTCCTGGTCGTTACCACCCTGCTGAGCCCGGGTGCTGTGGCCCAGATCAAGAGCATCCCGGTGGATCAGGTTCCTGCCGCGTTTGCCAAGATCAGCAACCAGTTCGTGGGTATCCTGTGTGGTGTTATCGCCGCTGAGCTGTACAACCGCTTCAGCAGCGTCGAACTGCACAAAGCACTCTCTTTCTTCTCCGGTCGTCGTCTGGTACCGATCGTAACCTCCGTCGTGATGATCATCGTCTCCTTCATCCTGATGGCGGTATGGCCGGCAATCTACGGTGGTCTGGTCTCCTTCGGTGAGTCCATCGTGAGCCTGGGCTCTACCGGTGCCGGTATCTACGCCTTCTTCAACCGTCTGCTGATCCCGATCGGTCTGCACCACGCCCTGAACTCCGTGTTCTGGTTCAACGTGGCCGGTATCAACGACATCCCGAACTTCCTGGGCGGTCAAGCTACCATCGATGCCGCTCTGGCCGCTGGCAAGAGCCTGGATCAGGTGAAAGGCGTGGTCGGTATGTATCAGGCTGGCTTCTTCCCCATCATGATGTTCGGTCTGCCGGGTGCCGCTCTGGCCATCTACCACTCCGCCAAGAAAGAGAACAAAGAGAAAGTTGCTTCCATCATGATCGCAGCTGCCTTTGCCTCCTTCTTCACTGGTGTAACCGAGCCGCTCGAGTTCTCCTTCATGTTCGTGGCGCCGGTACTGTATGTCATCCACGCCGTACTGACCGGTATCTCCGTGTTCATCGCTGCCTCCATGCACTGGATGGCTGGCTTCGGCTTCAGTGCCGGCCTGGTGGATATGGTGCTCTCCAGCCGTAACCCGCTGGCGACCAACTGGTACATGCTGATTGCTCAGGGTCTGGTCTTCTTCGGTCTCTACTACGTGGTATTCCGCGCAGTGATTGCCAAGCTGAACCTGAAAACCCCGGGTCGTGAAGATGATGAAGAGACTGCTCCGGCTGCTGCTCAATCTACCAACCGTACCGAGCTGGCCAAGCAATACCTGGAAGTGCTGGGTGGTCAAGAGAACCTGGTCTCCATCGATGCCTGCATCACCCGTCTGCGTCTGACTCTGAAAGACCGCAGCATCGTCGATGAGCGCAAGCTGAAAGCCCTGGGTGCGGCCGGTGTGGTCAAACTCGGTGAGCAGAACCTGCAGGTGATTCTGGGCCCATTGGCCGAAATCATCGCCGGTGAGATGAAAGCCCTGCGTTAATCGAGCGACTCGCTCACCTCAAGTCTAAGTCCATTGTTGACATAAATAAGGGCCCCGCTCCGGGGCCCAATATAAAAAAGCCAAGAAAATCCAACCTTTACTTCAAATGAGAGCAGCAGTTATGAACTTGAAACATTCTCTGTTAGCCATTGCCATGTCTACCGTTTTTGTCAGCCAGGTCCAGGCAGCGGATGCCGCCAAGCAGGCTGTGGTCGACTCCCTCGCGAGCAACTTGGTGGTCAAGTATGAAGTGGTCACCAACGACGGTGCCGGTGCGGGCCTCGATTGCCAGGCGCTCGGTTCCGAGTGGGCGAGCTGCGGCGTTGCCAAGCTGCACCTGACCAACACCGGTGCTGACGTCACCTCCAAAGACTGGAGCATCTACGTCTCCTCCATCCGTCGTATCCAGCGTGTGGATAACGACCAGTTCACCATCACTCACCTGACCGGCGATCTCTATCGTTTGACGCCAACCGAGAAGTTCCAGGGCTTTGCCAAGGATGCCACGGTCGAAGTGCCACTGGTGGTGGAATACTGGGTACTGTTCGAATCTGACATCATGCCGAACTGGTATGTCGCCAGCGAAGGTGCCGAGCCGAAAGTACTGGCCAGCATGAGCAACATCAATGATGCCAGCACCTACGAGAAGCCGATGCCAGCCGATGGCTGGAAGCGCACCAAGGATGACAAGAACATCCTGATGAACAGCGAAACCCGTTTCGCAGCCAACCAGACCAGCGCACTGCTGCCTGCTGGCAAGATTGACAACCAGATCCTGCCGACTCCGCAGAAGCAAGTGGTCAAGGCTGGCCCGCAGGTTGACTTCTCTACCATCAAACTCAATGCCCTGGACTTGCCGAGCGATCGCGCCGAGGCCCTGAAGGCTCAACTGACCAAGCTGGGTGTTACCCTCTCCGACACCGGCTACCCAGTGACCATCAAGCTCGGCAGCAAGCTCAAGCAGGCTGAAGGCTATGACATGACCATCGGTCAGAAGGGCACAGTGATCCAGGGTCGCGACATCGACGGGGCATTCTGGGGTGCACAATCCCTGATCTCCCTGCTGGGTGTTGATGACAAGCTGGTGAGCCCGATGACCGTCGAGGATGCGCCGCGCTTTGAGTACCGTGGCATGCAGACCGACGTGGCCCGTCACTTCCGTAGCCTGGATACCATGAAGAAGCTGGTTGACCAGATGTCTGCCATGAAGCTCAACGTGCTGCACCTGGGCCTGACCAACGATGAAGGCTGGCGTCTGGAGATCCCGGGTCTGCCGGAGCTGACCCAGGTCGGTAGCCAGCGTTGCCACGACGAGTCCGAAACCAAGTGTCTGATGCCGCAACTGGGTTCCGGCCCGACCAGTGACAATCAGGGCTCCGGTTTCTACAGCAAGTCTGACTACGTGGATCTGGTGCGCTATGCCAAGGCCCGCGGTGTGACCGTGATCCCCGAGATCAACATGCCGGCCCACGCCCGTGCTGCCGTGGTCTCCATGGAAGCGCGCTACAAGCGTCTGATGGCGGAAGGCAAAGAAGCGGAAGCCAACCAGTTCCGTCTGACTGATCCGGCTGACACCTCCAACGTCACTTCGGTCCAGTTCTACGACAAGATGTCCTTCATCAACCCTTGCCAGCCGGGTGCTGCCACCTTCGTGGCCAAGGTGATGGATGAAGTTGCCCAGATGCACCAGGCCGCCGGTCAGCCGCTGACCGCATGGCACTACGGTGGTGATGAGGCGAAGAACATCATGCAGGGCGGTGGCTATCAGGATCCGGCCGTCACCAAGAAAGAAGAGCTGGTCGCCTGGAAAGGCAACGTCGACTCCAGCAAGCAGGACAAGCCGTTTGGCAAGTCCCCGATGTGCCAGAAGATGATCGACGATGGCAAGATCAAGGACGTTGCTGAACTGCCGGTTTACTTCGCCAAGGAAGTTGGCGAGATGGTCAAGGGCCACGGCTTCTCCACCCTGCAGGCGTGGGAAGATGGTCTGAAGTACGCCAACAGCGCCAAGGACTTCGCCACCGACAACACCCGTGTCAACTTCTGGGAAACCCTCTACTGGGGTGGCTTCAACGAAGCGATGAAGTGGGCGCACAAGGGTTACGAAGTGGTCCTGTCCAACCCGGATTACCTCTACTTCGACTTCCCGAACGAGGTACACCCGGCTGAGCGTGGCTACTACTGGGCAACCCGTTTCAACGACACCCGCAAGGTGTTCGCCTTTGCCCCGGAAAACCTGCCGCAGAACGCCGAGACCTCGGTTGATCGCGACGGCAACGCCTTCGTGGCCAAGGGTGACCAGGATCCGGTCAAGTTCAAGGGGATCTCCGGTCAGCAGTGGAGTGAAACCGTACGTACCGACGCTCAGTACGAGTACATGGTTTACCCGCGTATCTTCTCCATGGCCGAGCGCGCATGGCACAAGGGTGGCTTCGAGCTGAACTATGTGAAAGGTCGCGAGTTCTCCGGCGAGACCAAGCATGTCAACAAGGCCACTCTGAACAAAGAGTGGAACCAGTTCGCCAACGTGCTGGGTCAGCGTGTCCTGCCGAAACTGGATCAGGCCGGTGTTGAATACCGCCTCTCCGTACCGGGTGCCAAAGTGGTGAACGGTGTGCTGGAAGCGAACGTGGATCTGCCGGGTCTGCCCATCCAGTACAGCCTGGACGGTACCAACTGGAGTGCCTATGACGCCGCGGCCAAGCCGAGCGTGAGTGGCAAGGTCTACCTGCGTACCACCAGCTTCGATGGCAAGCGCACCAGCCGCGTCACCGAACTGAACTGATAGCAGTCAACCGTTAACATGAGGTGGGTCGCAAGACCCACCTTTCCCAAGGACGATGGCGCATCTGCTTTGGGAAAGGTTGACTGTGCGTGTGAGCCTTTGTTGTGTGTAATTGTCTGTTTTGTTTTTCATCACTTTCAGCCCCGCCTTGTGCGGGGCTTTTTTTGTCCTCTGTTCAGGCATGCTGTGGACCAGAACCTCTTGGAGGGGTGAGCGGTGTGGGAAATGTCTGCCCTGAAGGGCCTGGCTGGTGAACGCGGATCTTCTGGCCAGTCGATCTCTTGTACGCAGCCGGGATCGTCCAGTGGTACGCAGCGTCTCGTCTTTGCAGCCTGGTACCACCAGGACACTGTCATGACCGGGGAGCAGGGAGGCGAGGGTACGCAGGATCAAGGAGGGACCCTGCGAGACGCTTGTCACTGCCATCGCGGCGGGAGCAGATGGCTGCCAGCAGCAGCGCGACGCACTCAGGTCGCATCTGTGCAGTTTTGCAATGTGATACCCTGGCGTACGGCGATCACCTCGGCCAGCACGGCGATGGCGATCTCGATCGGGGTCTTGCTGCCGATAGGCAGCCCGATCGGTGCGTGGATCCGCGCAAGTTGGTATTGACTCGCCTCACCGATCCGCTGCAGCCGCTCCAGCCGACGGGCAGTGGTACGCACAGAGCCCATGGCTCCGAGATAGAAGGCATTGGATTCGAGTCCTGCCATCAGCCCTGCATCGTCGATCCTGGGGTCATGGGCCAGAGCGAGTACGGCGCTCTGGGCCGTGGCATGGCGCTCGACGAAGCGCTCGGGATCGCACCACTCCACCGCTATGCCCCCTTGTTCTGGCCCCCAGTGCCAGTCACTGCGGTACAGCTCACGGGTATCGCACAGCCGCACCTCGAAACCGGCGGCCTGACCGAGTCGTGCCACCTGCTCACTCACCTGGCTGATACCGAGCAACAGCAGGCGCCAGCGCAGGGCATAGCTCAGGCGTACCCGGCCTGGTTCGTCTTGTTCGCACAGTTCCTTTACCTCTCCGGCCAGATAGGTGCGTTTCCCCTGATCAAGCAGTACCTCCCGCACGAAGGGGAGGTCGCCCTGCAGTTTGGTCAGCCACGCCGCCAGATCCGCGCTGGCTTCGTCCCCCTCGAGGCGTTCGACCAGCAGCCGGATGCGGCCGCCGCACGGCAGCTCGAACGCACTGCCATCGGGGGCCAGATGGGCGCCATAGTCCAGTAGGCTCAGGGGGGCGTCATGCTCTCCTCTGGCCAGCATGTTGACGAAGGCATCCTCG
This sequence comes from Aeromonas finlandensis, assembly GCF_000764645.1. Taxonomy (GTDB): domain Bacteria; phylum Pseudomonadota; class Gammaproteobacteria; order Enterobacterales; family Aeromonadaceae; genus Aeromonas; species Aeromonas finlandensis. The sequence goes on along the minus strand of NZ_JRGK01000357.1, from coordinate 23,847 downwards.
ATGCAACCGCCGGAGATGGACCCACTGCGATGGGTACCATCGGTGGCGAACAGAGCCCCCCTTGGACGGGGGGCCGAGCCATAAGTCGCGACTATGCTGCATAGCCAGATGCATCTCCCTTGGGCCAGCCAGCTGAGGCTCTGATGCAGTACCTCGGCCTGATCATTACTCATCGTGCGCCTCGACGATCTCCTGCTTCAGTGTCTTGATGTCGTCGGCACTCAGAGTGGAAGCTTGATGGGCCCAGGTCTGGCGCAGGAAGTTCACCAGATCCGCCAGTTGCTGTTCGCTGAGCTCGCTGGCGTAGCCGGGCATGGGGGCGAAGCGTTCAGTCTGGCTGTAACTCTGGGCCGGGATCCCGCGCAGCAGCACAGCCAGGGTGTTGGTCGGGGTCGTCTGATCCAGAGTGCTGTTAGCGTACATGGATGGCGTCACGTTCGGCTTGCCTTGTCCCTCCTGGCCGTGGCAGCCGGCGCAATAGTCCCGATAGAGCCCATAACCCGGATGTCTCTTATCCAGGGTGACCTGCTTGGGTTTGGGGGGCGGCAGCGGAGTATCACTGTCGAGCAAATAGCTGGTGACCGCATGCATGTCCTCATCGGTCAGGTTGGCGAAGCTCTTCTCGACTACGGGATACATACCGGCGAAGACGCCGCCCTTGACCGAATAGCCCTTGCGCAGCAGCCGGGTCAGGGAGTCATGGGTCCAGCCCTGACGCCTGAGCTCGGTGGCGGTGATCTCCGGAGCCATCACCCCCTCGATCATGGCCCCTTTCAGATAGCGTGACTCATCCATCGCCATGAAGGTATTCCGTGGCGTGTGGCATTCGCCACAGTGCCCCAATCCATCCACCAGATAGCGACCACGGTTCCAGTTGCTGCTTTTGGCAGGATCCGGCTGGAAGGCGTTGTCTTGATGGGCCACCACATTCCAGAACAGTAGGCCGGTACGCACGTTGAAGGGAAAGCCGACCTCGTTGTCGCGGTTTGGGGTAGCGGCCGGTTTGGTCTGCATGAAGTAGGCGTAGAGCGCCTTCATGTCCTCATCCGTTATCAGGTGATAGGAGGTGTAGGGCATGGCTGGATAGAGCCGTCCCCCGGGGGCGTTGCCGTTGTGCATTACCTCATAGAACTGCTCATAGCTGTACTGGCCGATACCGTTGGTCTTGTCGGAGCTGATATTGGTGGAGTAAATGACGCCAAAAGGGGTTTTGAACGCCAGTCCACCTGCATATTTCTGACCGCCTTCGGCGGTATGGCAGGCGGCGCAGTCACCCACCTTGGACAGGTATTGTCCCCGTGCCACCAGCGGATCCGGTGCGTCGGCCGCAGATACGGCACCGGCGCCAAGCAAGAGTGCGAATGTGAGTCTGGAGAGCATCATGTACGTACCACCCCCTCCGAGATCAGCATGGCCTTGACTCCCTCGTAATATTTTTTGTAACCGGTGCATCGGCAGATGTGATCTTTAAGTGCCCCCTCGATAGTGGATTCGAGATCGGCCATGGCCACCGGCTGCTTGCGCAGCCGCTCCAGCAGCACTGTGGTCTCGTTGACGAAGCCCGAGGTACACCAGCCACACTGAAATGAGAAGTGATCCAGGAAGGTCTTCTGTACTGGACTCAGGGCGATGATCTTGCCCAGGTTGTTGCGTTTGGCGTGACCTTCCACCGTACGTATGCGCTGGCCGTTGAAGCGCCCCACCCCGTTGATGCAGGTGCGCACGCTCTCGCTGGTCCCATCCGCTCTGTCGACGACGATAGTGCAGGCATGGCAGACACCGACGCCACAGCCGAACTTGGTCCCGGTCAGGTTCACATACTCGTGCAGGAAGTCGATCATCATGGTGTTGTCATCCACTTCGATCGGGCCAATGAGACGGTCGTTGATGGTCATGTTTACGGTGATCATTGGATGGCCTTCTGAATGTCGGATGCTGTGATGGGAAGATGATAAAAACGAGTACCGATCGCCTGATAGATGGCTTCGGCCAGGGCGGCGACGACGGGTATCATCACCACTTCGCCAATGCCCTTGGTGGCATCGGTCGGTGAGAGTGGAGCCAGCAGGGTGTGGGTCAGGTTCCAGACAGGCAGTTGGTGAGCCAGGGGGACCTGATAGCGGTTCAGGTTCCAAGTGCCATTGCCCGGCCCGTCCTGCCCTGCTGGCAAGTATTCATACAGGGCGTGACCTACCCCCATAGCCAGCCCTCCCTGGATCTGGCCTTCCACCAGCTCGGGGACTATGACCCGACCGGCGTCCAGCCAGCTGTGTGCGGACAGGATGTGCACTTTGCCGGAGCCTTTCTCGACCGCTATTTCGACCAGCGTGGCGCAGGGGGCGTAATAGGTCACCATGGCGTTGAGCAGGCTGGTACTGGGGAAGTGAGCCCGGGTACGATCGAGCAGGTGGTAGCCGTTGGCATCAGCTTGTGCGCGTCTCTTGCTGCTGGCGCCGTCGCCGTAGCGTATTGCCAGCGCATCGATGGGCAGGCGCTGGCTCTGGCCCTCGATGGTGAAGTCACACTCGGCCCAGGCCCAGCGGTTGAAACTGTGCACCATGGTGCCGGTGATGAGACCGTTGGCATGAGCATGAGCAGCCAGCAGGGTGAGAGGTAATGGCGGCATACCACGGGTCGTCAGCCCCGCAGTGGTCCAGGTAGCCTCGCTGGGGGGGCCCAGATCCAGACCAGCCTGCCCGACGAAGTACTGCTTGCGCCAGATGGAGGTTGCCGCTGGCCAGAGTGTCTGCTCAAACAGGATACGGGCCGCGGTGACGGTTGCATGACTCTGGAAGTAGGCGGAAATGGAGGCCGAGGAGGCTTGCGGAATGGCCAGCGTCCAGCGCGGGTTCTTCTGCATCTCGTCTTGGCGTTCCTGAGAAATTGTGTAGGGATTATCGGTCGAGACCAGCTTGAAGCTCTCCCAGAGCGCGATTTCGGCGAGATCTATGGTATCGGCCGGTTGGCCGAAGTAGCGGCTGACGATCTCGGCCTGGGAGGTCTGGGTCCCGGTGCCCATCTCCATGCAACTGATTTTGAGGATGATCTCCCCCTTGCTTGTCAGTTCGACGCAGGCGGAGGGGGCCACGGCACCGGTGCCATAGTCCTTGGTGGCGATGCTGAACCCCGTGCCGTGCAGGCGATCCGGGTGCTGGGCCTCGTAAGCCTGTTTCCTCGCCTGGCGTTGTGCCCAGATCTCGTGCTGTTCGGCCATTGTCAGGATCTCGGGGTAACGGTTGTTGCCCTCGGGAATAGCCCCCTGGGTATTGGGTTGTCCGGGTTTGATCAGGTTGCGGCGCCGCAGCTCCAGCGGGTCCATCTTCAACAGTGCGGCGGCCTCGTTGACCATCATCTCCATGGCTGTCATGGTTTGTAGCGCCCCGTAGCCACGCATGGAGCCGCAGTCAGGGTTCTCGGATGGCAGGGCGACCGCGGTTATGTCATTTTTGGGTAGGTAGTAGACACCTTGAATGGCGCTGGCGCCTACGCTGGCCACTGAGCCGGTGAAGTTCAGGCGACCGCCACCGTCGAGGGTCATGGCACTGATCAAGGCGCGGAACTGGCCACTCTGCTTGTCGAGCACCAGCTGGTTGTGCATGTTGAACGGATGGCGCTTGAGGCCCCCCTGGAACTGTTCGAAACGATCGTTGGCCAGGCGCACCGGACCATCGCCATAGATGGTCGCGATCAGGCCATAGAAGGGGAATATGGAGTGATCCTTTGCCCCGAAGCCCCCCCCGATGAAGGGGGAGTGCACCACCAGTTTGTCGACTTTCCCTGCCAGCGGGCCCTTGGCCAGCATCTCGGCAGCTTCGTAGTAGAAGTCGTGAGGGGACTGGATGCTCACTACCAGGTGCATGGTGCGCGCTTTCGCATCGAACCAGCCGTTGAAGTTTTCCGGTTCCATCATCATGGGTTCGATGAATTGGGTCTGATAGGTGCGATCCAGCACCAGGGCATCGTCGGTCTCCAGCTCCTTGTGTACCAGCCCGGCCTGATACATCCCCTGCTCACCTGCACTGCCATCGGCTTTGGCCGCTGGCCAAACTGGCTGGTGATTGACGATGGCCGGGAAGAAGAGTCCGTTCTTCAAGGTGCTGTATTGATCCCCCGAGCCGAGCTTGCCCTCGATCCGGATGATGCGCCAGCAGGCCCAGGGATCGCGGGTGGTGGCGACCAGTGGCGTCACTGCACCGTAGCGCACCACCTTGTTGTTGAATTGCAGGCGCTGCTTGGCTCGGTTAAAGGTGGCGAAGTCCTGGAAGATGAGCATGGCGGCCGCTTGACCCAGATAGTCCGGGGTGGCCCCTTCGTTCACCATCATGTTGATACCGTAGATAGGGGAGGGCAGTTCTACGCCGTCCCGTACCAGATCGGCCGCTGTGATTACCCGGCGGGGCTGGGTATTGGCGGGTAGCATGGAGAGATCCAGCCCGAGATAGATGCGATCTGCCCTGTCGACCCGGATCAGCAGCGCATGTTGCTGACGGGATGGCCAGCCGCTCAGATCCTGTGCGCGATAGTCGCGGCCGTAGATCTTCTGGCCGGTGACCTTGGCCAGGCCATCGCTACGAAACTTGATTTTGCCGCCCTGCTTCCATTGGCCAAGCAACTGGGGATCGAAGACCTCGTCTTCCATGCCGGATAGCGAAAGGTTGGCGAGGAGGGGCGCGCTGTAGACGGCGATGCCGGCGATGACGCACTGTTTGATGAATTCACGTCTTGATACGGAATAGGACATGGTTCAGCTACCTGTCTGAGGATGAGGCTGGAGGCTCGGGAAAAGGGGAGGCAGGTGTTGTCGACCATCTTTCCTGAAGTTTCAGCAGAAATTAAAGTTGCAAATTGTATGCTGGAAATGTGCAATCTGGAAAATGATTTGTTGGTGTTTGTTGCTGATTTTGTGTTGTTTGTTTCTGAAATAACCTATTAATGTCTTTTTTGTTTAAAGATATTGGGTTTTTATTTCAAAGATATCGGCATATTGAGACTTGTTTGGGTTCGCGCTGGAGCTCGCTCGCCCTGGCGGCGCGTAACACGTCGTTTTCAATATCGCGGGGCGAGACCCTATTGCGGTGAAATTAATGCAGCTTCAGCTCGGGAAGTGACTCCCCCCTGATGCAAATGGCATCTGTCGTACCGCTACGTAAGGCGCAGCGGCAAATTCCTGTTGAGCCTCATGGATGAATAGTGGATCATTGTCGGTTTCTAAGCGGGGGTGCGCGGTTGCCCCATGAGCTGAGACATTCGAGGTGAATTCATGAGCGAGGCGAACAGCCCAACCAACTTTATTCGTCAGATCATTGATGAAGATCTGGCCAGCGGTAAGCACAGCAGCGTGCATACCCGTTTTCCGCCCGAGCCGAACGGTTATCTCCATATCGGCCACGCCAAGTCCATCTGCCTGAACTTTGGCATCGCCCGTGACTATCAGGGCCAGTGCAACCTGCGTTTCGATGACACCAACCCGGTGAAGGAAGATATCGAGTACGTAGAGTCCATCAAGCAGGACGTACAGTGGCTCGGCTTCCAGTGGAATGGCGAGATCTGCTACTCCTCCGACTATTTCGACAAGCTGCACGGCTACGCCATCGAGCTGATTGAAAAGGGTCTGGCCTATGTGGACGAGCTGACGCCTGAGCAGATGCGCGAGTACCGCGGCACCCTGACTGAAGCTGGCAAGAACAGCCCGTTCCGCGATCGCACCGTGGAAGAGAACCTGGCGCTGTTTGCCAAGATGAAGAACGGTGAGTTCGCCGAAGGCACCGCCTGCCTGCGCGCCAAGATCGACATGGCCTCCCCCTTCATGGTGATGCGCGATCCGGTTATCTACCGCATCAAGTTTGCCCACCACCACCAGACCGGTGACAAGTGGTGCATCTACCCGATGTATGACTTCACCCACTGCATCTCGGACGCGCTGGAAGGGATCACCCACTCCATCTGTACTCTGGAGTTCCAGGACAACCGTCGTCTGTACGACTGGGTGCTGGACAACATCACCATCGACTGCCACCCCCGTCAGTACGAGTTCTCTCGTCTGAACCTCGAATACACCGTCATGTCCAAGCGCAAGCTGAACCTGCTGGTGACCGAGAAGCACGTAGACGGCTGGGACGACCCGCGCATGTTGACCGTTTCCGGTCTGCGTCGTCGTGGTTACACCCCGGCCTCCATCCGCGAGTTCTGCAAGCGCATCGGCGTGACCAAGCAGGACAACATCGTCGAGATGAGCATGCTGGAAGCCTGTATCCGTGAAGACCTCAACGAGCATGCCCCGCGCGCCATGGCCGTGTTGCATCCGGTGAAAGTGGTCATCGAGAATCTGGCTGCCGACGAAGTGCTGACTGCCCCGGCCCACCCGAGCAATGCCGAGATGGGTACCCGTGAGCTGAACTTTACCCGCGAGATCTTCATCGACGAAGCGGACTTCAAAGAAGAGGCGAACAAGCAGTTCAAGCGTCTGGTGCTGGGCAAGGAAGTGCGTCTGCGCAATGCCTATGTGGTCAAGGCCGAGCGCATCGAGAAAGATGCCGATGGCAAGGTCACCTGCATCTACTGCTCCTACGATCCCGAGACCCTGGGCAAGGATCCGGCCGATGGCCGCAAGGTGAAAGGGGTGATCCACTGGGTCAGCGCCACTCACTCCCTGCCAGCGGAAGTGCGTCTCTACGACCGTCTGTTCAAGGTACCGAACCCGGGTGCCGAGGATGACTTCGAAGCCGCGCTGAACCCGGATTCACTGGTGATCATCGAGGGTGCCCGTGTCGAGGCCTCCCTGAAGAGCGCCAAGCCGGAGCAGGCTTACCAGTTCGAGCGTGAAGGCTACTTCTGCGCCGACAACAAGCTCTCCAGCCCGGAGCATCTGGTGTTCAACCGCACCGTTGCCCTGCGCGACTCCTGGGGCAAGATCGAAGGCTAACTCAGTGGGGCAGGGGAGACTCTGCCCTGTGTGATGCCAAACGGCCTGCGCCGGACAATAAAAAAGCCAGCTGATGCTGGCTTTTTTATTGTCCGTTATCTGCCGCAATCAGCAGTACCGACTCAATCGTCGTGTTTACAGTCACCGTTGGCACAGTGGCCATACAGATAGAGGCTGTGATTGGTCAGACGAATATTGAATTTCTTGGCGATCTCGCGCTGGCGCTGTTCGATCACCTCGTCGGAGAACTCGATCACCTTGCCGCAGTCGAGGCAAACCAGGTGGTCGTGGTGCTCCTGAGTGGCCAGCTCGAATACCGACTTGCCACCTTCGAAGTGGTGACGCGTAACGATACCGGCATCATCAAACTGGTTGAGAACACGATAGACGGTAGCAAGACCAATCTCTTCACCCAGGTCGATCAGTCGTTTATAGAGATCTTCGGCGCTGGTGTGCTGGCAGTCCGGCTGTTGCAGGATTTCCAGGATTTTGACCCGGGGCAAGGTGATCTTGAGCCCGGCCTTTTTTAACGCTTGGTTGTTGTCTGCCATATTCTACTTATTCGCATTCTCGAAGGTGGGGTTATTCTGATGGACTGCCGCAGGAATGGCAACCTTGAACTCACTTGGCCTGTCATTATAGGTCGTAGCCTCCCTAAAAATAAACCCAGCAATTCAAGGGGTTTAGTCATAAATCGCCGATTGGATTGAAATAATCAATCGTGTCGTCCGACTTGCTGGCATGGCAGATGTTGATAAGATGTAACTCTCATATTTCTGGTCGGATGAGATCCATGGATTGGCTTTTTGGCAATGCGGCCTGGGTGCGCCGCGCACTCAACGCCTGGCCCCCCTTCTGGGGCGCCGGTATCAAGATAGAGACCCTGAGCGATGACTTTCGCTACTGCCGGGTGACCCTGAAATCCCGCTGGTGGAACAAGAATGCCAACCGCACCCAGTTTGGCGGCAGCATGTTTGCCATGACGGACCCCATCTATCCGCTGATGCTGATGGGCTACTTCAAGAATCGCTATTACGTCTGGGACAAGGCGGGCAGCATCAACTATATCAAGCCCGGCAAGGGCAAGCTGGTGGCCGAGTTCAACCTGACCGAGGGCAAGCTGGCCGACATCGTGGCGGCGACCGAGGGGGGCAACAAGCACTTCCCCGAATTCGAGGTGACAGTGCAGGACAAGAGTGGCGAGCTGGTGGCACAGGTCAAGCGCACCCTCTATGTGCGAGCCAAACCGGAGCACAGGGGTGAATAACAGGGGAGAATAAAGGCAGGCATCGCAGCACGCAGATACAACAAGGGCCCCGTCGGGGCCCTTGTTGTCAGAGAGATGAGGGGAAGCGGATTACTCCAGCTCGCCCAGGCACATCTCTTCATGCAGCTGCTTGCACCAGCCCTTGATGCGCTCGGCGGTCAGCTCCGGCTGGCGATCTTCATCGATACCCAGACCGACAAAGTGCTTGTCATCGACCAGCGCCTTGGAGGCTTCAAACTCGTAGCCGGCAGTCGGCCAGTGACCGATGATGATGGCGCCTTTGGCTTCGACGATGTCACGCAGGGTGCCCATGGCGTCGAGGAAGTACTCGGCGTAGTCTTCCTGATCACCGCAACCGAAGATGGCGACCAGCTTGTTGGTGAAGTCGATTTCGCCCAGATCGGGGAAGAAGTCGTCCCAGTCGGCCTGGGCTTCGCCGTAGTACCAAGTCGGGATGCCGAACATCAGCAGATCAAAGCTCTCGATGTCGGCCTTGCTGCTCTTGGCGATGTCACGGACTTCAATCAGGTTTTTGCCCAGCTCTTTCTGGATCATCTTGGCGACAGCTTCGGTGTTACCGGTATCGCTGCCAAAAAACAGACCTACACTTGCCATAGTGTTTAGTTACCCGTATTTGGTGTTAATGCTCAACGCTCAGACTGCAATGTCCACCGCAAAGGCGGACTCAATCTGTTGTTTCAGGATAGATTGGATCAGCTCGGCTCGGCTGATGTTCTGTTGTAACGCAAGTTGGTTCAGGCGCTCCAGCAACTCGGCCTCCACCTTTAACTCTACCCGCTTCAGCCCATTTTCCCGATCGCGCTTAAGCTGGTTACGCTTGTTGATCTTGAGCTGGGTCTCGCGGGGGAGTGGATTGGTCTTTGGCCTGCCGGGGCGCTTCTCATTTGCGAACAGATCCAGTGTTGTTCGATCAGTTTGCTGTTTGGCCATACATCACAGATGAAAATAAGTTAGCCGAGTCCTGAGCCTTCCCAGCCCAGTTCGATCAGCCCCTTGGCGACAAAACCCGCACAACCCAGAAACAGTACCAACCAGACGATAAAACGGCCGAAACGGGGCACATTGCCGCGCTTGAGCACGTCATGAATGGCAAGACCAATCAATATGAAAATTGCCAGAAAAAATAATTTCAGGCCCAAACTTTCGATCAGGTCGATATGTTCACTTAGCATGGATTGCGCACACTCCTTATGACCGGCGCACTATATCACAAAGGATTTGAAACTGTTAACCGCCTGTCGACAGGAAATCCACAACCAATTTGTTGAACAGGGCCGGTTTTTCCGCATGCAGCCAGTGGCCGGTGCCCGCGATAACCCGCACCTTTGCCGCCGGGAATTGGGCCAGTGCCGCCTCGCTGTATTGCGGCTGCATATAGTCAGAATCCCCCCCCTTGATAAAGAGCACCGGCCCCTCGAAGCGGCGCTCATCGTCTGGCCAGCCCATGATGTTGGCGTAGTTTTGCTCAAGGGCGGGCACATTGAAGCGCCAACTCCAGCCATGCTCACCTCTGGCGAAGGATTTGAGCAGGAACTGGCGCACCCCGGCGATCTCGATGTGCTGCGCCAGCATGGCTTCCGCCTCGCTGCGGCTCTGAGGCTGAGTCGCCAGAGTGGCGTTGAGGCCGGCGAACACATTCTGGTGGCGGGAGTGGGGATAGGCGACCGGCGCCATGTCGGCCACCACCAGCTTGGTCACCCGCTCTGGCGCCTGCTTGGCGACCTGCATCGCGACTTTGCCCCCCATCGAGTGGCCAATCAGGGTCGCCTCGGCAATCTCCAGCCGATCCATCAGGGTCAGGATATCGGCCGCCTGGGCCGGATAGCTCATCTCGTTGCCATGAAAGGAGGCGCCGTGGTTGCGCAGATCGACGCTGATGACCCGGTACTGCTCGCAGAGGGTGCGGGCCAGCAGGCCGAGGTTGTCGAGGCTGCCAAACAGCCCGTGGATCAGAATGACCGCCGGGCCCTGACCCTGCTCCTTGAAGTTCAATATGCTGTTTTGTTGCAAAATGACACCTTGTCGGTCGTGGGTGCGTATCGCTGTTTTATTTAACGCACTGGAAAGAAAAGGATTTCGTTCAACGGATGGGAAATAAATGTGGTTTTTTTTCTAAAAAATCCCGTCCGGATCGGCTATCAGTGCGGCTGATCACACACTTGGCCCGCTATTATGCCGTATTCTCGATGAGATTCATGTACATCTGCCAGCCCCTTGCTTGGGCTGTCGGGTTTGCCTATGTATAATCGCCGCATCCGAATTTCGACGAGTCCAGCGCATCCCTATGAAAACCATCGAGCTTGATGACGATCTCTACTTCTATATCGCCAGCCAGACCCGGCACATTGGTGAGAGTGCCTCCGATATCCTGCGCCGTCTGCTGGAACAGCCTGCTCACCAACGTGTGCCGGTTGCCGAGCCAGTTGCCGTCGCGCAGCCCAGTGCGGTAGCCACCCAGCAAGGGCTGCAAGCCCTGCTCGATTCCGGTGAGCTGCAAAAGGAAGAGAAGTCCATCAACCGCTTCATGCAGGTGCTCAGTACCCTCTACCGGGACGATCCGGTCGGGTTTACCCAGGCCACCGAAATCAAGGGGCGCAAGCGCGTCTATTTCTCACGGGATCCCGAGGCTCTGCGTGCCAGTGGCAGCACCACCAAGCCCAAGCCGGTACCGGGCACCCCGTTCTGGGTGATCACCAATACCAACACCAGCCGCAAGCAGAACATGGTGGCCCAGCTGATGGCCAGCATGGGTTATGGGGAAGAGGTGATCGCGCAGGTGTGTGGCGCCATTTAACGATTTATCAAGACTCAGGCCTTGCCCGCCAAGGCCGCCATTACGCAAGGAAAACGCCATGGCTCAGCATTCCCACGCCGGTCAGCCGGCCCGTTTAAGCGACCTGACCAACATCCCCCGTCTGGTCAGCGCCTACTACCTCAACAAGCCGGACATGAGCCGCCCCGAGCAGCGGGTTGCCTTTGGTACCTCCGGCCACCGTGGCAGTGCCTTGCACAACGCCTTTACCGAATCCCATATTCTGGCGGTGACCCAGGCACTGGTGGAGTATCGCCAGCAGGCCGGTATCACGGGCCCGCTGTTTGTCGGCATGGATACCCACGCCCTGTCCGAATCCGCCTTTGCCAGCGCCGTCGAAGTGCTGGCGGCCAACGGCGTCGAGACCCGCATTCAGGCTGGCCTCGGCTTTACCCCGACCCCGGTCATCTCTCACGCCATCCTGCGCTACAACTCTGGCAAAGAAGGGGCCAGCAAGCCTGCTGCCCGCGCTGACGGTGTGGTGATCACCCCGTCTCACAACCCGCCGGAAGATGGTGGCTTCAAGTACAACCCGCCCCATGGTGGCCCTGCCGAAGGGGAGATCACCAAGTGGGTCGAGGACCGTGCCAACGCCATTCTGGAAGCGGGTCTGGCTGGTGTGAAACGCATGCCGTTCGCCGAGGCCCTCAAGAGCCCGTTCGTGGTCGAGCACGACTATGTCACCCCTTATGTGGATGATCTGAAGAACGTGCTGGACATGGATGCCATCAAGAACGCGGGCATCAAGATCGGTGTCGACCCGCTGGGCGGCTCCGGCGTCGCCTACTGGGACGTTATCGCCAAGACCTATGGTCTGAACATCGAGGTGGTGAACTACAAGGTCGACCCGACTTTCTCCTTCATGACCCTGGATAAAGACGGAAAGATCCGGATGGACTGCTCCAGCCCGTTCGCCATGGCGAGCCTGATTGCGCTCAAGGACAAGTTCGACATCGCCCTTGGCAACGACCCCGACTACGACCGTCACGGCATCGTCACCAAGTCCGGCCTGATGAACCCGAACCACTATCTGGCGGTGGCAATCCAGTATCTGTTTACCCATCGTACCGGCTGGTCTGCCGATGCGGCCGTCGGCAAGACGCTGGTCTCTTCCTCCATGATCGACCGGGTGGCCGGCGAGATTGGCCGTACCCTGAAAGAGGTGCCGGTCGGCTTCAAGTGGTTCGTGGATGGCCTCTACAGCGGCGAGTTCGGTTTTGGTGGCGAGGAGAGCGCTGGCGCCTCCTTCCTGCGCAAAGATGGCACCGTCTGGACCACTGACAAGGATGGTTTCATTCTGGCGTTGCTGGCGGCGGAAATTCTGGCGGTCACCGGCAAGGATCCCCAGGCTCATTACGACGCACTGGAAGCCAAGTTTGGCCGCTCCAGCTACCGCCGTATCGACGCCCCGGCCAACAGCGCCCAGAAAGCGGTGCTCTCCAAGCTGGATCCTGCACTGGTAGAAGCCTCCACACTGGCCGGTGAGCCCATCATCGCCAAGCTGACCAAGGCGCCGGGCAACGATGCCGCCATCGGTGGCCTGAAGGTGGTAACCGAGAACGGCTGGTTCGCGGCGCGCCCCTCCGGCACCGAGTCCATCTACAAGATCTACATGGAGAGCTTCAAGGGCGACGCGCACCTTGACCTCATCCAGCAAGAGGCCCAGCAGATCGTCTCCGCAGCGCTGGCCAAGGCCGGGGTCTGATTTTCGGGTCAATCCGCCGTGAATAAATAAAGTAATTGGTATAAAAAAGGAGTCGTTAAGGCTAATGCCGATCAGTTAAGGATCCATTGACCGATCCTCCTGATGTGTGAAAATCCGAAACCTGTTGATTGGTTTCGGATTTTTTATGCGTATCGCTCACGCTCTCGACTTCCTCCACGCCAGCAATGCCGCTCAGTTTGAGTCACTCTCTGACCTCATTCCCCCCGAGCTCATCATGACTCTGCTCGGCGAAGAGGGGGTCGCTACCCTGCGCCGTCGCCGCATGCCCATGGAGCGCCTGGTCTGGGCCATCATCGGCATGGCCATCTTCCGCCACGTCCCCATGACTCAGCTGGTCAATCAGCTCGATATCCTGTTGCCCGGTGACCGCCCCTTTGTCGCCCCCTGCGCCTTCCTGCAAGCTCGCCAGAAGCTTGGCCACAAGAGCATCGAACGCCTGTTTCACGAGACCGCCTCGCGTTGGCACCAGCAGGCCAATCACCCCGGCTGGGCCGGGCTGCAACTGCTCGCCGTCGATGGCGTGATGTGGCGCACGCCCGATACCCCGGACAATGCCGCCGAGTTTGCCAAGCCCGGTACCCAGCATGGGGAGACCGCCTATCCACAGGTGCGCATGCTCTGTCAGATGGAGCTGACCAGTCACCTGCTTGTTCAGGCCGTCATGGAGAGCTGCGCCGTCAACGAGATGGTGCTGGCCGAGCAGCTTGTCGCGCGCACACCGGACCACTCGCTGACCCTGTTCGACAAGGGATTTTACTCCCTCGGACTGCTCCACGCCTGGCAAACCGCTGGTAGCGAGCGGCACTGGCTGCTGCCACTCAAAAAGGGCACGCAATACGAGGTGGTGCGCAAGTTGGGGCGTCAGGATGCCCTGGTGCGCTTGACGACCAGCCCCCAAGCGAGGAAGAAGTGGCCACAACTGCCTGACACGGTGGAAGCCCGCTTGCTGACCCGCAACATCAACGGCAAGGAGCGGCAGGTGCTGACCTCGATGGTCGACCCGATGCGTTTCCTAGGTGCCGATATCGTCGAGCTCTACAGCCATCGCTGGGAAATCGAGTTGGGCTATCGGGAGATGAAGCACAGCCTGCAACAACACCGGCTGACCCTGCGTAGCAAGAAGGCGGCGGGAATACGGCAAGAGCTGTGGGGTGTATTGCTGGCGTACAACCTGCTACGCAGCCAGATGGTAAAGATGGCGGCAAGTCTGAAGGGATACACGGCGAGCCAGCTGAGTTTTCACATGGCATCGGTCTACCTTATCCATGAACTGAGCTGCATGCCGTATGTGTCGCCGGGGAATATTCCGGGACGCGTTGCGGAGCTGGAGAAACAGGCGGGACAGTTTGTGTTGCCGGCCCGAAGGGAGCGGAGTTACCCCCGCTGCGTGAAGGCAAGGCCACAGAAGTACTGTGTGAAAAAAGCCAATAAAAACAATGACAGTCAGGCTTAACTGACTGGCATTAGCCGTTAAGGCTCCTTTTTTTATCTGCATGTCCCGTCCTGAATATGGTTTACACCTTTCTCCCCAATAAATGGAGAACCCGATGGGACAAGGTGTGAAACGGACACAGCGCGATTACTCGCTGACTTTTAAACTGGCTCTAGTCGAGCAGATTGAAAAAGGCGAGCTCACCTACAAACAGGCTCAGGTGCGTTATGGCTTCAGGGCCGCTCCACCGTTCTGGCATGGTTACGTAAACATGGTCGGCAGGATTGGAGCCAAGGGGCTTCTGTACGCGCCGGCAGGAGTATCACCATGCCTGACCCCGACAACCAGACGCCTGAACAACGTATCAAGGAGCTTGAGCAGCAACTGGCGCTGATGAGCCAGAAGGCCCAGTTCTTTGAGGCCGTGGTCGATGTGCTGAAAAATGACTACGGCGTCTCCATCGTAAAAAAGCGACCCGGCAAGTCCTCTCGCAACGGCAGGTAAACAGGCTGACCATCGTCAGGGCTTGCCTGTTTCTGGGAATAAGCCGTCAGGCTTACTACAAACGCAATCGAGTTGCCGACTTGCGCCATGCACAGGGATTGCAGGTGGTGCGCTTCGTGCGTCAGGTTCGACTGCGACAACCGCGGGTCGGTACCCGCAAGCTGCATTATCTGCTTCAGGGTCAGGATGATGGCGAGCTCAAGGTCGGGCGGGACAGGCTGTTTCAGATATTGACCGAGCACCGCCTGCTGGTGCAGCCCAAGCGGGCGTATCACAAGACCACCCACAGTTTTCACCGTTTCTACCGTCATCCCAACTTGCTCAAGGCAGGGCCGGAGCAGGTCACGCCGGTGGCCCCGGAGCAAGTGTGGGTCGCCGACATCACCTACCTGCCAGCCAGGAGCGGGCCGCTGTACCTGAGCCTGGTGACGGATGCCTATTCACGCAAGATAGTGGGCCATCACGTGCACATCCATCACTCAGACCGCGGCGTGCAGTATTGCTCGGGGTTGTATCAGTCATTACATGAACGGCACGGGGTGAAATGTTCGATGACCGATGGGTATGACTGTTACCAGAATGCGTTGGCGGAGCGGGTGAACGGGATATTGAAAGGAGAGTTGTTATTGCAAAGCCCGCAGGACCTGGCGCAAGCGCGGGAGATGGTGCGTGAGGCGGTGGATATTTACAACGTGGAGCGACCGCATCATGCGTTGAAATACAGAACCCCCGATGCGGTGCATCGGGGGTTCTGAGTGGAGAAACGCTAGCCGAAAATGTGTAAACCTATTTCAGGACTAGACAGGGGGCAGATGCGAGATACGCCTTTATCGCGGCAAGGCGGCCCAGCTCCAGTCACCCCTGATAGAGATAGAGGTGCAGCCGCTCGATGATGGGCTCGCCGCCAATCTTGCGATCCCGCCGCGCCTGTCGGCTCTTGGGGGGATAGTTGCCCAGATGGGTGACCGCGGGCGGGGTATCGGAGCAGAGCAGCAGCGGCAGGCTCGCCTTGATCTGCTGCTTGCGCGGGGTGCGCTCCAGCCAGAGCAGGTTGATCATCGGGTGGGTCTTGACCGGGCGGCGGATCCGCAGCTCGGCATCGGCGGGCAGGCGGCGAATGTCGTACACCTCCTGATCCACCATCTTGCTCCACTCCTCGTTGTTGGAGAGGGCCGGTATGTAGCGGCGGCTGCGCTCCAGCATCTCCAGCACCTGCTCGCGACTGAGGCGATTGATGGTTTGCTTGTCGGCCCAGGTAAAGCCGAGGGATTGCAGCTCCCCCGCCAGCAGGGTCAGTTTGCGGTAGACCTGCAAGGTGATCACCCCGGGCAGGGCGGTATGTACCAGCTCGAACTTCTCGTCCCGTCCCCCCGCCTGCTGCACCAGTGCCTTGAAATCGAGTTTGCGCTGGTTGATCTCCTCAACCAGCGGCTGGATGAGAGGGGCGGCGGCGGCGGGAAAGCGCAACCAGCCGGGCAGCCGGTGAGTCGCCTTGGTGGAGCAGCCGGGGCGGGCGCTGTGATCCCGATAGGCGGCGAGGGTGGCCGCCAGCGCCGCTTCGCCGTTGAGATAGCCCACCTCAATCTGCGCGATCGGGTCGTGTTCTTCCCCCTGTGGCACCGGGGGGAGGGGATAGACATGGGCCTCCTGCAGCGCGAGCTGGCCAAGCAGATCGGCCAACTGGTTGAGGGAGGCTTCAATGGCGGCCATCTGTTGACGCAGGGCAGCGGTCGGGGTAAAGGTATCCATCGATGATCCTGTGGTTTCATCTGCCCTTGACGGCATAAGCTATGGCGTCAGGGCAGGGGAGTAAACTACTGTATAAATAACCATACCAGCATGCCGGTTGCACGCCAAGAGGGGGATTTGCGGGTCGCCATCGAGGGCGCCGCGCGGAAAGAAAAGTAAGTTTATTTTATGTTTCATTGTGTTAACTGTAGATCGCCAGAAGATCATAACCTTAACAATCAAATGTAATTATTGGGTTGCTACTCATTGGAAGCCCATTGGCGAGTGCATAGGCAACGCGGTAAATTGCATATGTAAGGTGGTGCAATGCAGCACAATATGCTGTGGGCAGTGGGTGACCGATAATGGATTTTATTACTCGTTATAAATCAATGAATTAAAATAGTATCAGGCAGATTTTTACTATTAGTTTTACTAATGTAATGTATCAAAATTCGTCAATTGAGTCGGCCCTGCTCTCTGACTAAGCTTTGCGCATCAAATAAAGCCCAGTGCGTAAACAGATATTCAGAGGAGCCACATCATGGCCAACATGACTTATACCGAAGCCGGTTACCAGCAGTCCAGCCAATTGAATCTGGCTGCTCGCGTAAAAATGACCGTTCTGACCTGGCTGGATCGCAGCCGCAGCCGTCGCCAGCTCTCCGAGCTGCCCGAGTACCTGCTCAAAGACATCGGCCTGAACGAAGCTGACCGTTATCAAGAGACCACCAAGCCGTTCTGGCGTGGTTGATCAACCGGGCATGGATGCCTCGTTTTTCTGCTGATCCGTTTTCCGCTCTGCCCCTGTGGCGCCCTGCCATCGGGCTGGCAATAGTCAGTGTTATCTCCCCCTCGTTTTCCCCCTGTTATTCGTTGATCCTCTTTCCTCTCTTCTTTATTTCACATCGCTATTTTCATTGAGCCGTCGTTCGATTGTTATCACAATTGTGTCGTTAATGTTTGAATTTGTTTAAAAAACGATTTTAAGCCGCGATGCCTTGCGTATAATCCGGCCATAGTGTTCCAGCGCAAGAGGGTGAGACGGATGATTCCCCAGCACGATTTTTTGGCCCTGACCCGCAGCAATGAGTGGCAGCTTGAGCCCTTTGAATTTGCCCTGTCCGATGGCACGCGGATCAGTGTCTGGGATACGGGAGTGCTCTGTCTGGAGCCTGCCAGTGGCGCGGGCGATCAGCCTGGCGGACGCAAGGATATCGTCCTCTCTTGCGGCATCCACGGCAACGAGACCGCCCCCATCGAGATCTGCAACCAGCTGCTGAGCCGCCTGCTCTCAGGTGAACTGACCGCCCGCCATCGGGTGCTGTTCCTGTTTGGCAATCCGGCGGCGATGAATCTGGGGCTGCGGGAGGTAGAAGAGAACATGAATCGCCTCTTCTCCGGTGCCCACAGCAAGGGGGAGGGGCTCTGCAATCGGGAGCGGATCCGCGCCATGCGCCTTGAGCAGTATGTGAGCCGCTTCTTTGCCGATCCGGCCCGTCCTCGCTACCACTACGACCTGCACACCGCCATTCGCGGCTCGCGCCACGAGAAGTTCGCCGTTTACCCCTTCCCCCATGAGCGGCCCCACTGCCGAGAGCAGGTGCAGTTCCTCGGTGCCTGCGGAGTACGCACTATTCTGCTCTCCGCCAGCCCGACCACCACCTTCAGCTACTACAGCTCGCGCCAGCACGGCGCCCATGCCTTCACGGTGGAGCTGGGCAAGGTCAGGCCATTTGGCGAGAACGACATGACCCGCTTTATCGAAACCCGGCAGGCACTGCAGGAGCTGGTCACTCAGGATGAGGTGGTGCTCGAACCCTGGCGGGCAGATGAGTTCACTCTGTTTGCCATCGATCGGGCGATCACCAAACAATCGGAGCAGTTTCGCTTTCTGTTCGCCAGCGATGTGGACAACTTCACCGAATTTCCGCAAGGGTTCGTGCTGGCCGAGGATGGCGAGCAGCGCTACACCGTCGAGCAGCCGCGCGAAGCGGTGGTCTTCCCCAATGCCAATGTG
Organism: Aeromonas finlandensis; assembly: GCF_000764645.1. Classification (GTDB taxonomy): domain Bacteria; phylum Pseudomonadota; class Gammaproteobacteria; order Enterobacterales; family Aeromonadaceae; genus Aeromonas; species Aeromonas finlandensis. The sequence continues at coordinate 5,415 of NZ_JRGK01000357.1, read as the reverse complement.
GCGATTGGTCAGCGCACTGTCTTGCTGGTGGTGCCAACCCGGCTTTGGGAGTAGCGTCTGAGCTCTTTGCTGCGAGAGGTGAGGGGGAGCGGACGGATGGCTTCTGGTGACTGCCAATGGCTCAACGGGGCACTTCTGGCAATGGCTGCTCGGCATAAATGAAAGTTAGGTCATTTGGCGAAAAGCCATAAATCCAGCTTATAGTGACCGGCAGGATGACGGAATGGGCCACAGGCAGTGCCAGCAGGCCCTGTGAGGGGATCTTCCGATCGCTGTGGGCGTTGTAGCCGTCAGGGATCTGCTCTTGGCAGATGCGGCGACGCGCCTCGTCTGGATGAGGGCCTCAGGCGCCGCGATGTACCGCAGAGATAAAAAACGGGGCCAGTCATCTGACTGGCCCCGTTTTGTATCGGGTTCAAGCGGTGGCGCCTAGCTGTTGTTCTTCACAAACAGGGTGATCTCTTGGCCCGGCTTGAGGTAATCCCCTTTATCCAGCTGGTTCCAGCGCATCACATCGTTGATGGCCACCTGGAAGCGAGCCGCGATGGAGGAGATGGAGTCGCCACGGCGAACCTGATAGACCATCGACTTGTCGATCTTCTTCCCTTGCTTGGGATAGACCACCAGCTTCATGCCCGGCTTGAGCGCCGATTTGGCATTCAGACCGTTCCACTTGGCCAGCTCGTCATGCGTCACGCCATGGGCCTGGCTGATGCTCCACAGGTTGTCACCTGAGCGCACCTTGTAGCTGACTTTGGCTTTCTGGCTGCTGCCACGGCTGGCCAGCTGCTGCGGTTTGCTGGCGGCGCTTGCCTTGCTGCTGACCTGACCACGGGTCGGGATCATCAGCTGCTGACCACGGCGCAGGCTGTTGCCACGCAGATTGTTGGCCAGTTTCAGCTCGCTGACGCTGACGCCATGATTCTGGGCGATGCGTGACAGGGTATCGCCACTGGTGACCTGATAGGAGCGAGTGCGGATCCGCTCGCTTCTGGGCAGGTCGGCCAGTGCCAGTTCCAGAGTATCGGCATACTCGACGGGTACCAGCAGGCGATAAGGACCGCGCGGCGACATCACGCCACGGCTCAGGGCCGGATTGACCTCCTTGAGCTCTGACGTGCGCAGTCCAGCCAGTTGAGCGGCTACGTTCAGGTCGATCTGGCTGCCTGTCTCCACCACCCTCAATTTCGGCTGGTTGGCGAGCACCGGCAACTTGACGTTGTACTGGTCCGCATTGCTGATCATGTCAGCCATGGCGAGGATCTTCGGTACATACATCTGGGTTTCGCGCGGCAGATCGAGTGACCAGTAGTCAGTCGGTTTGCCCGCTCGCTGGTTGCGCAAAATAGCGTTGCGCACTCGTCCTTCGCCGGCATTGTAGGCGGCCAGCGTTTGCAGCCAGTCACCGTCAAAGAAGCGGTTCAGGTACTCCAGATAGTCGAGCGCCGCATTGGTGGAGGCCAGCACATCGCGCCGTCCGTCATACCAGTTGTCGTGGCGCAGACCGAAGTTCTTGCCGGTGGCGGGCACAAACTGCCACAAACCGACGGCATTGCTGCGGGATCGGGCATGAGGATCAAACATGCTCTCGATCATCGGGACAGTAATAAGCTCCATTGGCAGCTCACGCCGTTCAATCTCCGCCACCATCAAATAGAGGTAGGGTTCAGCCCGGCTGGCAATGGTCGCCAGATGCTTATCATTGCGCAACAGCCACTCTCGTTGTTGGCGGATGCGGGCATTGTCCGGGGTTTCCAGCTGCATATCATCGCTGATACGCACCCACAGATTGTCCGTATCTCCCATTTCGTCCAGCTGTTCATCGCCAAACAGGAAATGGGAAGAGTGTTTTTTATGCGCTTTTTTCTTGACCTGGGGGGACTTGATCGGCTCGATTGCCGTTAGCGCCCGGTCATCCTGATGGCTCAGGTTTTGGCAGCCGCTGAGCAACAGCGCTGCCAATAAGGCCGTTCGTACCTTCATCTCGTTCCGGTCATTTTTAGGAAAAACAGCCCGCATCATAAGGGGCAATGGCCCCCTGATCAAGGTTTGTTCAAAAAACGTCCTTCCACTGACGCAGGATGGTGAAGGTATCTATCGGATTTTCCACGCATTTTAGCCCATGTTTTTCAGCAGAAAATTTCACTGAATCCTGTTCGCATCGCAGAAAAATGTTGAACGTGCGTTCGTCCCCCAGCCGGGTTGGCAGGCTTGGCAGCCCTTGTTGCCGCAGTTTGCTGATCAGCCCGATCTGGCGGCGGATCGCCGGGTTGTCCGGCTCGACCGCATAGGCAAAGCGCAGGTTGGAGAGGGTGTACTCGTGGGCACAATAGATGAGGGTCTCATCGGGCAGGGCGGCGAGTCGTTGCAGCGAGTGGTACATCTGCTCCGGCGTCCCTTCAAACAGGCGGCCACAACCGGCCGAGAAAAGGGTGTCACCACAAAACAGCATGCCGTTGCCATGGTAGGCGATGTGGCCGCGGGTGTGCCCGGGCACATGGATCACCTCGAGGGCGAGGCCATGCCAGTTGATCTGATCGCCATCTTCCAGCCACTGCCCGTGATGATCCGGCATCGGGTCCAGTTTGGGGCCATAGAGCCGGGCGTGGGGGAAGTGGCTGAGCAGCTCGGTAACACCTCCCACATGGTCGTGATGGTGATGGGTCAGCAGGATGGCGTCGAGCACCAGCCCCAATACCTCGAGCCGCTCCAGCACGGGTGCCGCATCGCCCGGGTCGACCACCAGACAGTGATTTTCGTGGCGGATCAACCAGATGTAGTTGTCATTAAAGGCTGGAACTGTGATCACTGGATACATGAGTCTGCTTCTCTTTAGGGAGGGTATCTTATATAACAGGATGGCGTTCGAAACCCCGAGTTGAGCCCTATTATGCAGGTGGCACGTACCGAACAACAAATCGAGATCCCGACCAGCTGGTCTGCATTGCCTATGGGGGACTGGGTGGCGGCCGAGATCCAGGAGCGGCTAGACAACTGGTGCCCCAATCTGTTTGGTTATCATCTACTTAAAATTGGTGCCCTGAGCGCCGAACTCTCCTGTAAACGCTCCTCCATTCGTCACCAGATTGGGGTCGCCCCCGGTGGGCGACTGCTCGACATGTACGGTGATCCCCTCGATCTGCCAGTGCGCACCGGCAGCGTTGATGCCTGCCTGTTGGCCCACTGCCTCGATTTCTCTGCCGATCCCCATCAGGTGTTGCGTGAGGCTGAAAGAGTGCTGACCGACGATGGCTGGCTGATCATCAGTGGCTATAACCCCATGAGTCTGGTCGGGATCGGTCACTGTGTGCCGTTCTTGCGGCGCAGAATGCCCTGGTCGGCACGGATGTTCACCCCAGGGCGGGTGACGGACTGGCTGCATCTGCTGGGATGCGAGGTGATGTTCGACGAGCGTTTTGGCTACTCGTTTATGGGGAAACAGAGCTGGCACAGTTGGTGGCGGGAGAGTATCGGGCGGGATTATTGCAGGGCATTTGCATCGGTATATGTGATTGCGGCCCGTAAACGGCGCTTTCCACTGATCCCGGTGCGGCGGCGCTGGCAACTGCCAAAGTCCCTCGCCACACCGGGAATGGCCCGTCAGGGCTGGTAGCCGGTATCCTCGGCCAGATCCTTGCCGCAGGCGGCATCTCTGGCCAGCTCGTCGCACCGTTCGTTCTCGGGGTGGCCGGAGTGACCCTTCACCCAGAGCCACTCAATCTGATGGCGACCCACTTCCGCATCCAGCTCCTTCCAGAGATCGACGTTCTTGACCGGCTGACGGTTGGCGGTCATCCACCCTTTCTTCTTCCAGCCGATGATCCACTGGGTGATCCCCTGACGGACATACTGGCTGTCGGTGGTGAGGCGCACCTTGCACGGTTCGTTGAGGGTACGCAGGCCCATGATGGCGGCCATCAGCTCCATCCGGTTATTGGTGGTCAACTTGAATCCGGCGGAAATCTCTTTGCGGTGCTTGCCGTAGACCATCACGGCCCCATAACCACCCGGGCCCGGATTGCCGAGGCAGGAGCCGTCGGTATAGACATCAATCTGTTTTAACATGAGCAATCAATCTGTTTTAACATGAGGCTTGGGGTAAACTAGCGAGTAAGTAAAGCCGAAGTTTGACATAGATTGGATCATGAACACACCCCAACTGAATCGCCAGATCATTCTGGATACTGAAACCACAGGTATGAATACGGCGGGCGGCCCTGTCTATCTGGGTCACCGCATTATCGAAATCGGCTGTGTGGAGGTGATCAACCGCAAGCTGACCGGTAACCACTATCACGTCTATATCAAGCCTGATCGCCTGGTCGACCCGGAAGCGATCCAGGTGCACGGTATCACCGACGAGTTCCTGCGTGACAAGCCGTCGTTCAGCCAGATCGCCGATGAGTTCCTCGACTTCATCCGCGGTGCCGAGCTGATCGCCCACAACGCGCCGTTTGACGTGAGCTTCATGGACTACGAGTTCAGCAAGCTCGGGCTCAACTTCAAGACCGCGGATATCTGCTCCATTACCGATACCTTGGCAATGGCGCGGGATCTCTTCCCCGGCAAGCGCAACAACCTTGACGTGCTGTGCGATCGTTACGGTATCGACAACTCCCACCGTACCCTGCACGGGGCTTTGCTCGATGCGGAGATCCTGGCGGACGTCTACCTGCTGATGACAGGCGGTCAGACCAAACTCAATCTGGCCACCGAAAGCAACGAGAACGAAAGCAATCAGGACACCAGTATTCGCCGGTTGGAAAGCAACCGACCCGCCCTCAAGGTGGTGCGTGCCAGCGCCGAGGTTCAAGCGCTGCACGAGGCGAGGCTGGATCTGGTGCAGAAGAAGGGAGGAAGCTGTCTGTGGCGGCAATGAGCAAGTGGTGGGCCTGCCTGCTGCTGTTATTCTCGCTGGGAGCAACGGCCAACGAGGTGTTCGCCCCCTCTGACATTCCCATGCTGGATAACCGCTTTCGCATCGATTATGGGGTGAAGGAGATCACCTTCATCGTCAAGCGCAAGCCGGGTACCCCGTCGGTGATCCTGGTTCGTCCCGATGGCAGCAAGCTCTACGTGGGCAAGGTCAAGCCCGCCGAGGTGGGCTGGCTGGCCCTGCCGGAGCACGATCTCATCACCCTGCGCAATCCCATGCCGGGCCCCTGGCAGGCGATTGGCGAGGTAGACCCGGACAACCGGGTGCGCATTCTCTCCGATATTCGCTTGGACATTGCCGCTCTGCCGATGCAGATCTATCAGGGTGAGGTGGTCAAGCTCAAGGCGTGGTTGCAGATTGATGGCCAATCGCCCAACGACAAATATTACCTTTCCGATCTGGGGATGACCGTCAAGTTGCAGTCATTCGCGGATGCCAGTCAGCAGAAGGTGGTGCTGGATCAGGTGCTCGGTCACTAT
>NZ_JRGK01000356.1 GCF_000764645.1 Aeromonas finlandensis | reverse complement strand
GTCCAGGGTCTCGCGGGAGGCTTCAAAACCGGCCACCTGCTCGCACGGGATGTTCTGCTTGGTCAGACGCTCGATCGCCTTGATCAGCTTCCCTTCATCGGCAGCGACCAGCGAGATAGCGTGACCGGCAGCACCGGCACGGCCGGTACGACCGATACGGTGAACGTAATCTTCCGCCACGTTGGGCAGCTCGAAGTTGACCACTTGCGGCAACTTGTCGATATCGAGGCCACGGGCGGCGATATCGGTCGCCACCAGCACCTTGACGCTACCATCCTTGAAACCGGCCAGTGCGCGGGTACGGGCACCCTGGCTCTTGTTGCCGTGAATGGCGGCGGCGCTGACGCCGTTCTTGTCGAGGGTCTCGGCAACACGGTTGGCCATGTGCTTGGTACGGGTGAACACCAGTACCTGCTGCCAGTTGTTGCTGGTGACCAGATGGCTCAGCAGACCGATCTTGTTGGCCTTGTCGCACGGGTGCACCAGTTGCTCGATACGCTCGGCGGTGCTGTTGCGCGGGGCCACTTCGATCACCGCCGGGTTGTCCAGCAGACCGGTGGCCAGTTCGCGGATCTCGTCGGCGAAGGTGGCGGAGAAGAGCAGGTTCTGGCGCTTCTTCGGCATCAGGGCCAGGATGCGGCGGATGTCGCGGATAAAGCCCATATCGAGCATGCGGTCCGCTTCGTCCAGTACCAGGATCTCCACTTCGTCGAACTTGACGGCGTTCTGGTTGTAGAGATCCATCAGGCGGCCGGGACAGGCCACCAGCACGTCCAGACCACGGCGAGTCGCCATCATCTGCGGATTGATGCTGACGCCGCCGAACACCACGTGGCTGCGCATCGGCAGGTGTTTGCCGTAGTTACGCACGCTCTCGCCCACCTGGGCGGCCAGCTCGCGAGTCGGGGTCAGCACCAGCGCACGAATGCGGTTCGGAGAAACCTTGCGCTTGCTCTCCATCAGACGTTGCAGCATCGGCAGGGTAAAGCCTGCGGTCTTGCCGGTCCCTGTTTGGGCCGCCGCCATCAGATCGCGGCCAGCCAAAACGGCGGGGATCGCTTGCTGCTGAATGGGAGACGGGGTGTCGTAGCCTTGTTCGGCAACGGCACGCAACAAGGGTTCGGCCAGACCGAGGGAAGTAAAACTCATAGTTACCTGCTAGGGATAGTGGCGCCGGGGATTTGTGGTGGGGCTCCTCTGCTGAGCCGATGCCATCTCACAAGATCTGGGCCTATTGAGAAAACAACGATTTCCCCGGGGAGCAGAGCAAAGGGGAAAGAATAGAGGCGCAGTCTAACGGAGTTGCCCGGGATAAACGAGAAAAATGTGATGTTCCTCCCAGCACGAACAGAAAAGCCCCATACTGCCCCCCGAATAATCCCGTTGACGAGTGATGCAGGCACCACACTATTAACTGAAAACATAATATCCACCCCCGCAGGCATAGTCCGCAGGTGGTAGAAACACGGGATAGCAGAACAGAATAACGAGGTTTAGCGATGACAACCCGATATCGTTCACGGGGCAATGCCCGCAGCAAATGGCAGGCAAGGATCGGCCTGCTGCTTTTGCTGCTAAGCCCTGCGCTGCAGGCCAGCCAGACCCTGACCGTGGCCTGGAGTCACTGGCCCCCCTTTAGCCAGATCAATCGAGAAGGGGAGCTGGACGGGCTGGATATCAACCTGACCCGCCAGATCCTCACCCAGGCGGGTTTTACCCCAAGGTTTCGCGTGATCCCCTGGGCGCGAGCGCTGCACATGGTGGAGCACAGTCAGCTGGATGTGGCGATGGCCGCCCTGCCACTGCCGGAGCGCCAGAGCTATGCCCGCTTCTCGGCCCCCTACCGCCACAGCGTCTATGTGCTGCTGAGCAATAATCCCATACCCGGCCACCAGGATCGCTGGGAGAAGATCGATACCCTGGCCAGCCTCTGTCACGAGCAGGGTCTCAAGATTGGCAAGCTGCGCGGCACCCACCCCATCGAGCAGTTGAAGGAGTGCCCTGCCATCAAGGAAGTGACCGAGTACAATACCGATGATCGGCTGCTCGATCTGCTGCTGGCCCGTCGCCTCGATGGCATCATCATTGAGTGGCAATATGCCCGCTATCGACTGGCCCAGCTGGAGGCCGAAAGGTTTATCAGTTGCCAGCTACTGCTGCAACAGCAGCCGGTCAGCCTGATGTTTGCCAAAAACAGCGTCAGCGACGCGCAGCTTCTCAAGATCAACCAGGCCATCAGCGCCTTGCCCACCACCCACAACAAGTTCTCGCCCCCCAGCTGTCGCCTCAATGCCGATCAGGGGGCTGCAGCTCTGCTGACCCGCACCCTCGGCAAGCATTGACCAGCAAGCATTGACGGGATAAGCCGCCCCCCGGAAATAACAAAGGCGACCCAGAGGTCGCCTTTGATTTGGTTATCGACGCTGATACCCGATGGGTGATCAGTCGATGGGCAGTTGCACCGATCAGCGCAGCTGCGGGGTATGGGTCAACACCCCCTGATTCTGGGCGCGATGGCGCAGCAGATGATCCATCAACACCAGGGCCAGCATAGCTTCGGCAATGGGCACGGCACGGATGCCGACGCAAGGATCGTGGCGACCCTTGGTGATCATCTCGGTAGCCTCGCCTTCGGTATTGATGGTCTTGCCCGGCACCGTGATGCTGGAGGTAGGCTTGAGCGCCATGCTCACCACGATATCCTGACCGGATGAGATACCGCCCAGAATGCCGCCCGCATGGTTGCTGGCAAAGCCCGCCGGGGTCATCTCGTCGCGATGCTCGGAGCCTTTTTGCTCTACCACCGCGAAGCCGTCACCGATCTCCACCCCTTTCACCGCATTGATGCCCATCATGGCGTGGGCAATGTCGGCATCGAGGCGGTCAAACACCGGCTCACCGAGGCCCACCGGTACATTGCGCGCAATGACCTGCACCTTGGCACCGATGCTGTTGCCCTCTTTTTTCAGATCGCGCATGTATTGATCGAGTTCCTCCAGCTTGCCCGCATCGGGGAAGAAGAAAGGGTTCTGTTCAATCTGCGCCGCGTCGAATGCCTCGGCCTTGATG
>NZ_JRGK01000355.1 GCF_000764645.1 Aeromonas finlandensis | reverse complement strand
GTGCGGGTCGACAAGACTTACTGAGTTTCGACAGTCATTGCTGATTGGGAGACTGTGGCAGGAAAGGAACCCGCAGACTCTCCTGCAGGAAAGTCTGTCGGGCGGTAATACACGGGACTGATGCCCTGAGGATTCAGATAGCCGTCTCTTGCGAGACTATCTTGTCGCGGCCGGTGTTCTTTGCCTGATACAGGAGCCGATCCGCTTCGCTCAGCGCCTCGTCCATGGATACCCGCCCGACGCTGATCACGCCGTAACTGGCGCGAACAAAGAGCGGGATCTCCGGTGACAGGGGTTGCTGGCGCAACTGCTGGCGCAACCCTTCAAGACGCTTGATCAACACTGGCATGGAACAGTGGGGCACCATCATGGCAAATTCCTCTCCGCCAAACCGGGCGATCATGGCATCGGGGAAGAACTGGGTCAGCTGGCGGGTCAGATGGCAGAGCAGCTGATCGCCGATGGCATGGCCCCAGTGATCGTTGACCTGCTTGAAGTGATCCACATCGAGCACACAGAGTGCGAGAGGCGTCTGCTGGCGCTGATGTTCTTCAAACCATTTTTGCCCTTCGTTGAACCAGTAGCGCCGGTTGTAGAGACCGGTCAGGTAGTCACGATTGGCTGACTCCTGAATGCTGTTGAACTGCTCGAGCGCCTCCAGATTGTGGCTGACCCGGCACTGCAGCTCTTCCGGCTCGAACGGCTGGTTGAGAAAGTCGTTGGCGCCCTGCTTGAGGTAGCGAGCAGAGAGACCACGCTTGTCAGAGACCGAGATCCCGATAATCGCGAGCCGCTGCTTGCTATAACGCTCTCTGAGCATTCTCACCAGACTGATGCCATCGATATCCGGCATGTAGTAGTCGACCAGTGCCAGCCGGATGCCCGGGTGCTGCTCCAGCATCGCCATCGCTTCACGGGCATGGCTCGCCTCATGCACTTGCAACAGCTGTTTGTGCAACTGAGCCATGGTGCGGTGACGGGAGGTGCGTGAATCATCGACCACCAGCACTTCGATGGACTGGTTGAGATAGAGGCGGTGCACCAGACTGACGGCATATTGCAGCGAGTGGCGCGAATCCTTCATCACATAGTCCAGCACGCCGGTCTCCAGCCAGGCTGCACGTTTATCCTCGTTGATGTCGGCAGTGAGGATCACCACCGGCAACCCGCGTTCCAGCAGCTCGTTCACCGCCTCGCCACAGGGGGCATCCGGCAAGGTCAGATCCACCAGCGCGACCACATACTCCTCACCCCGGCAGTGACGGGCGCCTTCGAGGGTATCGAAGGCGTCGATCTCCAGACCGGTCTGCTGGGCAATGGCCTGAGTCAGCATACGGCGAATGGTCAGGCTATCTTCGACAATCAATATCTTTTGTTTCATTAGACTCCTTAAATGAAAAAAGGCATACCGACTGGTATGCCTTATATCACATCAGCGCTGGTTTATTGCGCGTCGAGGTAGCGTTCGGCATCGAGGGCCGCCATGCAGCCGGTACCGGCCGAGGTGATAGCCTGACGGTAGTTGTGGTCTGCCACGTCACCGGCGGCAAACACCCCTTCAATGCTGGTCTGGGTGGCAAAGCCGTCCAGTCCGCCACGAACCTTCAGATAGCCGTTTTGCATCTCCAGCTGGCCATCGAAGATCTGGGTGTTGGGCTGGTGGCCGATGGCGATGAACACGCCCATCAGTGGCAGCTCGCTGGTGCTGTTGTCCTGGGTGTTGCGCAGGCGCACACCGGTGACCCCCATCTGATCGCCCAGCACTTCATCCAGGGTCTGGTGGGTATGCAGCACGATGTTGCCGCTCGCGACCTTGTCGTGCAGACGCTTGATCAGGATCTTCTCGGCACGGAACTCGTCGCGGCGGTGGATCAGATGCACCTTCTTGGCGATGTTGGCCAGATAAAGGGCCTCTTCCACGGCGGTATTGCCGCCACCGATCACCGCCACTTCCTGATTGCGGTAGAAGAAACCGTCACAGGTGGCACAGGCGGAGACGCCGCGACCCTTGAAGGCCTCTTCAGAGGGCAGACCCAGATATTTGGCGGAGGCGCCGGTCGCGATGATCAGGGCATCGCAGGTGTATTCGCCGTTGTCGCCCTTGAGGCGGAACGGGCGCTGGGTCAGTTCGACACTGTTGATGTGATCAAACAGGATGCGGGTATCGAACTTCTCTGCATGTTCTTTCATGCGTTCCATCAGCGCCGGGCCGGTCAGTCCTTCCGGATCGCCGGGCCAGTTTTCCACTTCGGTGGTGGTGGTCAGCTGACCCCCTTGCTGCATGCCGGTGATGAGCAGGGGATTGAGGTTGGCACGGGCGGCGTAGACGGCTGCGGTGTAACCGGCCGGGCCGGAGCCCAGGATCAGCAATTTGCTGTGAGTGACTTGGCTCATGATGTAATTTCCGGGATGTGATGAGTTTGCGCGATTGTAGGTAATTCGTGATCCGGGGTCAAAGGCTGGCGAGTCGATTGCATTAATCGTGTGCGCAAGGGGTGACAGAGCATATTCAAGGGATAAAAAAACCGCCCATCGCGGGCGGATTTTCACTCATCTTCAACTGGCACAGGCCAGAGCAGATCAGTTCAGCAGGGTCAGAGGATCCGTGTAGGCAAGGCCATGTGCCACGGCGACCTCCTTGCAGGTGAGCTTGCCATCCATCACGTTGAGCCCGTGCAGCAGGTTGGGATCGGCCAGCAGTGCCTGACGATACCCTTGCTGAGCCAGCTTGATGATGAAGGGGAGGGTGGCATTGTTGAGAGCCACGGTCGAGGTGCGGGCAACGGCCCCCGGCATGTTGGCGACGCAGTAGTGCACCACCTCATCGACGATAAACGTCGGATCTTCATGGGTGGTGGCGTGGGAGGTCGCCACACAGCCGCCCTGATCGATGGCCACATCGACGATGGCAGAGCCCGGCTTCATGCGCGCAATATGGTCACGGCTGACAAGTTTTGGCGCAGTGGCACCCGGCACCAGCACGCCGCCGATGACCAGATCTGCGGCCAGCAGATGGCGCTCCAGGGTTTCGCTGTTGGAGTAGACCACCTTGGCTGCTCCCTGGAACTCGTTATCGAGACGGCGCAGGGTATCGACGTTGTTGTCGAGGATGGTCACATCCGCGCGCAGACCAATGGCCATGCGAGCAGCATTGGATCCAACCACGCCGCCACCGATGATCACCACCTTGGCCGGTTCGACACCGGGCACGCCGCCGAGCAGCACCCCACTCCCGCCGCGGGATTTTTCCAGCGCCTGGGCTCCCGCCTGAATAGACATGCGTCCAGCCACTTCCGACATGGGGGCCAGCAGGGGCAGGCCACCACGGCCGTCGGTGACGGTCTCATAGGCGATGCAGATGGCGCCGCTTTGCAGCAGGGCTTCGGTTTGTGGCAAGTCTGGCGCCAGATGCAGATAGGTAAAGAGGGTCTGACCCGGGCGCAGCATGGCACATTCGACAGGCTGAGGTTCCTTGACCTTGACGATCATCTCCGACTTGGCGAAAACCTCTGCGGCAGAGGCCAAAATTTCGGCACCAACAGCGATATAATCTGCATCGCTAAAGCCAATGCCGTTTCCGGCACCGCTTTGGACGAAAACAGTATGGTTTCGTGCTGTCAGTTCACGTACACTGGCCGGAACCATGCCTACGCGGTATTCATGGTTTTTTATCTCTTTAGGTACACCGATAATCATGCTATCCCTCGTCTATAGATTGGTGTTTCATGTTGCCAAAATGTTAACCAACATTTGCGCCTAGTATATTCAGGTATTGACAGGATTTGTGACCATAATTATAAAATGACTGGTGATTCTTACCAAAAAATAGCCAAAGGATGGAATAAAATGATGGAAGCTAAGAGTCGGCTAAAGGATTTGGACAGGATTGACCGCAACATTCTCAATGAACTGCAAAAGGATGGCAGGATTTCGAATGTTGAGTTGTCCAAGCGAGTTGGCCTGAGTCCTACTCCGTGTCTGGAACGGGTTCGTCGCCTCGAGCGACAAGGTTATATCGAAGGATATGCCGCTATTCTGAACCCTCATTATCTGGACGCATCTCTGCTGGTGTTTGTAGAGATAACCCTCAATCGCGGGGCGCCTGATGTATTTGAACAGTTCAACAAGGCTGTTCAGGTGCTCGAAGAGATCCAGGAGTGTCATCTGGTCTCCGGTGACTTCGACTATCTGCTCAAGACCCGAGTCAGCGACATGTCGGCTTACCGCCGTCTGTTGGGGGAAACCCTGCTGCGTCTGCCTGGTGTCAACGACACCCGCACCTACGTGGTGATGGAAGAGGTCAAGCAGAGCAGTCGTCTGGTGATCAGCACCCGATAAAGCAGGTTATGCCGTGGTATCTTTTCCATATGAGACACCATGACAGTCAGAAACGAGCGGCCGGTCCGCTCGTTTCTTCTTGTAAAGATAATTGCAAATATGGCCCCGTCCCATCAGGCTCTGGCTGACAATCGGTGGGCTTTTCGGGGATACTAGGCCCCCTTATTTCCTGCATTACATGTTTTCAGAAAGGAGCCGGAGTTTGGCCGATAAAAAGCTGTTTACTCCTTTATCAGGTACACAACGGATCTTCGAAGCCGTCTTGATCGCCATCACCCTGATGGCTGCTTATCTTCTGCTTGCCCTGTTGTCCTATCATCCCGCTGATCCCGGTTGGTCCCAGACCTCCTGGCAAGGGGAGGTGAAGAACCTCGCCGGTAGTGCCGGCGCCTGGCTCGCCGATATCACCATGTTTACCTTTGGTGCCTTCTCCTATCTGGTGCCGCCACTGGTGGTCTTGCTGGGCTGGAGCCTCTTCTGGCGGCCAAGCCGCCTGCTCGATGTGGATTACCTCACCCTGGGGGTGCGGATCATCGGTTTCATTCTGACTGTGCTCGGCATGTCGGCCATTGCCAGCATGAACTTCAACGATATGCAGAACTTCTCCGCCGGTGGTCTGGTAGGGGATGTGATCGCCTCTGCGGTGGTGCCGCTGTTTGGCGGCGTCGGGGCCAACCTGATGCTGCTCTGCTTTGTGGCGACCGGTATCACTCTCTTCACGGGGTGGTCCTGGCTTACCATCGTCGAGCAGATCGGCGCAGCCTGTACCGGTTCGGTCAGCGCCGTCTACCACTTCCCGACCACCCTCGGCCGCTGGCTGACCGGTGGCTGGCGTCAACCCCGCAACGAGGGGCCGGATCCCTTGCTGGAAGGCGGGGTAGGGGCCATCGCGCTGGATGATGAGGAAGATGAGCCACACGCCAGCTGGACTCGCAGGCCCAAGGCCAAGGATCAGAAGGCCGCCGCCGAAGAGTGGCTGCCGGAGCTTGACGACGATACCTTCGAATTTGATCCCAAGTTTGATGATGAGGATGACGAGCCAGCGCCTGCTGCCAAGCCAAAACGTGCGGTGGCTGCTGCCAGTGGTCGTCGTCAGCCGGTGCTGGCTGTGGCCGATGACGACGATGAGGACGATCTGGATCTGCCCTGGGCCGAGGGGGACGATGAGGTCGCCACGCCGGTTGCCGTGGCACCGACCAGGCCCAAGCGCCGTCCTCAATCGACCATGCCCCCGTTGCCAAGCATCGAACTGCTGGACAGACCGCCTGCCAAGACCCAGATGATGAGCAAGGATGAGCTGGATCGCATGGGCCGTCTGGTGGAAGCAAAGCTTGCCGACTACAACGTGCAGGCCAAGGTGGTCGGTGTCTATCCGGGCCCGGTCATTACCCGGTTCGAGCTGGATCTGGCGCCGGGCATGAAGGCGAGCAAGATCACCAACCTGTCGCGCGATCTGGCCCGTTCCCTCTCTGCCAGCAGCGTGCGGGTGGTCGAGGTGATCCCGGGCAAGACCTTCGTCGGAATTGAGCTGCCTAACCGGGTGCGTCAGACCGTCTACCTGCGCGAGACCCTCGACTGCGATGCCTTCCGCGATAGCCGCAACCCGCTCACCATGGGCCTGGGCCAGGACATCGCAGGGGAGCCGGTGGTGGTGAATCTGGCCAAGATGCCGCACCTGCTGGTGGCCGGTACCACAGGTTCCGGTAAGTCGGTGGGGGTGAACACCATGATCATCTCCATGCTCTACAAGTCATCCCCTGATGACCTGCGCTTCATCATGATCGACCCCAAGATGCTGGAACTGTCGGTCTATGAAGGGATCCCCCATCTCCTGACCGAGGTGGTGACCGACATGAAGGACGCCGCCAACGCCCTGCGCTGGTGCGTGGGTGAGATGGAGCGTCGTTACAAACTGATGTCGGCAGTCGGGGTGCGTAACCTCAAGGGTTACAACGACAAGGTGCTGGCCGCCATCGAGGCGGGCGAGCCGCTGCTCGACCCGCTGTGGCGTCCGGGTGACTCCATGGATCAGATGCCGCCGGAGCTGGAGAAACTGCCCCACATCGTGGTGGTGGTGGACGAATTTGCCGACATGATGATGATCGTCGGCAAGAAGGTGGAAGAGCTGATTGCCCGTATCGCCCAGAAAGCGCGGGCGGCCGGTATTCACCTCATTCTGGCGACCCAGCGTCCGTCGGTTGATGTCATTACTGGCCTCATCAAGGCCAACATCCCGACCCGTATCTCGTTCCAGGTATCGAGCAAGATCGACTCGCGCACCATCATCGATCAGGGCGGTGCTGAATCCCTGCTCGGCATGGGCGACATGCTCTACATGCCGGCCGGTACCTCCAACCCGACCCGGGTGCACGGTGCGTTCGTCGATGACCACGAAGTGCACAAGGTGGTGGCGGACTGGAAACTGCGCGGTGAGCCGAACTACATCGAGGAGATCCTCTCCGGTGAGTCGGGTGGCGAAGGTGGCAGCGGCGAATATGGCGGTGGTAGCGATGAAGAGCTCGACCCCCTGTTCGACGAAGCGGTCGCTTTCGTGGTGGAGTCCCGCCGTGGCTCGACCTCCAGCGTCCAGCGCAAGTTCAAGATTGGTTACAACCGGGCAGCCCGTCTCATCGAGCAGATGGAGAATCAGGGCATCGTCAGCTCACCGGGTGGCAATGGTCAGCGCGACGTGCTGGCACCGCCGCCGGTGCGAGACTAAGCCTCCCCCGTTTCACTACTATCCTGGCCATGCCCTCACCGGGCGTGGCCTTTTATCGAGAGCGTCTTTATGAAGAGCGTGATGAAAAAACAACTGTTGATGGGTACCGTACTGCTGATGGCCAGCAGCCAGGTGTGGGCCGATGCGGCCAGCGATCTCAAGCAGAAGCTGGCCAGTGTCAGCCTCTTTTCCGCCAAGTTTTCCCAGACTGTCTATGACAGCAAGGGCAAGGAGTTGCAAAAGGCTGGCGGCGATCTGTTGGTAAAACGCCCGAACCGTTTTAACTGGCACACTACCTCGCCGGACGAGAGCCTGATCGTGGCTGATGGCAAGGATGTTTGGGTATTTGACCCCTTCGTCGAGCAAGTGACTGCGCTCAAATTGAAGGATGCGGTGCTCAACACTCCTTTTGTCCTTATCACCGGTAATGATGACAAGCTTTGGAAGAACTACGACGTCACCCAGCAGGGGGATGTCTACACCGTCACCAGTCGTGACCCGGCCGAGCTTATCGCCTCCTTCCGTATCACCTTCGATCGCGACAACAACATCAGTCGTTTCGATGTGAAAGAGGCGCAGGGGCAGTGGACCGAATTTACCCTGAGCAGCTTCAATCGTAATCCGGTGCTCAAGGGCAGCGAATTTGTCTTCAAGATCCCGAAGGGGGTCGAGCTGGACGACCAGCGCTAATGAGCACGCGGTCGTTGGATTGTTCGCCAGCTCGTCTGTCAAGGGCGAGTGGCGTGACGCTGGGTGGTCAATACAGATGAGCAACCTCTTGTTGGATTCCTCGTCGGACCGTTTTTCCATGGCGGTATCCGTGATACTGAACGGTCAATACAGATGAGTAACTTGTCGCTGGATTTCTCATCGGACTTTCGTCCGCTGGCGGCCCGGATGCGGCCGCAAAACCTCGACCAGTATATCGGTCAGCAACATATCCTGGGGGCTGACAAGCCCCTGCGCAAAGCGATCCTGGCAGGCCACTGCCACTCTATGATCCTGTGGGGGCCGCCCGGTACCGGCAAGACCACCCTGGCGGAGCTGATGGCCCATTACTGTCAGGCGGAAGTGGAGCGGCTCTCTGCGGTTACCTCCGGTATCAAGGAGATCCGCGCCGCCATCGACAAGGCGAAGGAGAACAGCTGGCGCGGGGTACGCACCATCCTGTTCGTGGATGAAGTGCACCGCTTCAACAAGAGCCAGCAGGATGTGTTCCTGCCTCATATCGAAGATGGCACCATCACTTTTATCGGTGCCACCACTGAAAACCCTTCGTTCGAACTCAACAACGCGTTGCTCTCCCGGGCTCGGGTCTATCTGCTCAAGCGGCTGGAAGAGCGCGACATCCTCGCCATGCTGGATCAGGCGATGACCGATCCCCGTGGTCTCAATGATCCGGCGCTCACCTTTGCCCCCGGCGTCAAAGAGGCGCTGGCCAAGGCGGTGGA
>NZ_JRGK01000354.1 GCF_000764645.1 Aeromonas finlandensis | reverse complement strand
GCATCTCGGCCCGCGGCGTGCTGGAGGCCAAGTTCCTCGAGCTCAAACAGAAGTTTGCCAATGGCGAAGTGCCGCTGCCGAGCTTCTGGGGCGGCTATCGGGTGGTGATCGAGACGGTGGAGTTCTGGCAGGGTGGTGAGCACCGGCTGCATGACCGCTTCTACTACACCCGCGAAGGGGATGGCTGGCATATCGAGCGTCTGGCCCCCTGATCGCGCTGTTCAAATCCATTTTCACAAGGAGTGTGTATGCGTCTGTATGGTGATCTGCGTTCCGGCAACTGTTACAAGGGGTGGCTGCTGGCCCGCTGGCTGGAGCTGCCCCTCGAGTGGGTGACGGTCGATATCGCAGCGGGGGAGACTCAAACCCCCGACTTTCTGGCCATGAACCCCAACGGCAAGATCCCGGTGCTGGAGATTGGTCAAGGCGATGCGCTGGCGGAGTCCAACGCCATCCTCTTCTATCTGGCGCAAGGCAGCGCCTTGTGGCCCACCGATCCGCGTCAGCAGGCAGAGGTGCTCAAATGGATGTTCTTCGAGCAGTACAGCCATGAACCCTATATCGCGGTGGCCCGTTTTATCGTTCACTATCTCGGCCGCCCCGAGTCCCAGGAGGCGCGTCTCGACGGGCTGAAAGCCGGTGGCGAGAAGGCGCTGGCGGTGATGGAGCAGCAGCTGAAACAGAGCCCCTATCTGTGCGGTGATGCGCCGACCATCGCCGATATCGCCCTTTATGCCTACACCCACGTGGCAGAGGAGGGGATCTTCTCCCTGCAGGGGTGGCCCGCTATCCGTAGCTGGATCGCCCGTATCGAAGCCCATCCCCGCCATCTGACGCTGCCAGCGGCCTGTCAGGTCAGCTGATGGAGCTGCTGATCGAGGCCACTCTGTGGCAGCCGCAGTGGGCTGCGCTGTTGCTGGTCTGGCAGCAGCACGGCCATCGTTGGCAGTTGCTGCTGGGCAAAGAGGCGGCGGCCGCCCTCGATCAAACCGATGCTCCTTGGGCGAGTTGTTCCCCTGACGGGGTGCTCTGCCCGGGGGCCCTGCTGGCCGCCTGGCTCGATGGGGATCTGCTGGCGGATTTTCATGCTGATCCCAGCCGCCAGATCCTGATCAGCGCCTCCACCTCGCTGCTGACCCTCGCCAAGGAGCAGGGGCTACTGACCCTGGGTCCGGTGGGGGCCGATCTGCCGCTCACCCCCGAGGCCGATTTGGGCGCCGTGCTCAATCGCCTGCTGGCGCGCCGCGTGATGATACCGACGTTGGCCGAGGGTTCGCACACCGCTGGCGTGGTGCTGCGGCCACTGCAGGCGGTCGATGATCGCGAGATCGCGCGCTACTGCAGTGACGAGGCGCTGGCCCGCTACACCCTCAATATTCCTCACCCCTATCCGCCGGAGGGGGCCCGCGACTGGCTGGCGCTCGGCTGGCGCAAGGCGGCGCTCGGGCTTGGCTGGAGCTGGGCCATCACCTTGCCAGAGGAGCAAGGGGCGGCGCTGGTTGGGGTGATCTCCCTGCACTGGAATGGCGAGCTCGCCTGGTGGGTCGGCGTGCCCTGGCAGAATCGCGGTCTGGCGACCCGGGCCGCCAGCTTGGTCAAGGGGTTTGCCTTTGACCAACTGCAACTGCCTGCGCTGACGGCTCGCCATATGCCAGACAATTTAGCCTCCGGCCGGGTGATGGCAAAACTGGGGATGCACTATCGCGGGCGGCGCCATATCAGCGGTCGTCAGCCGTGCGAGGTGAGCTACTGGCGACTGGATCGTGCCCTCTCCTTGCCTGCTCCCTTGCTCAACGAGATTGCCCATTGGCTGGCGGATGAGCGGATCGCCGTGGTGATCCTGCGCGCTCCTGCGGTGTCGGCAGTGCCTTTGCCCGGTTGCGAGATATCGGTCGCGCTCTTTACGGATGAGCCGGATGCCAGTGAGGTGGTGCCCTATCAGCGCCGCCAGCTGCACGATGGCAGGGTAATGACGCTTCATGGTTATCCGCTCGCGCAGCTGGAGCAGGCGGATCCGGATCAGCTTCATCATCTGGGGGGCGTGCTGCTCAAGGATTGGGATGAGCAGGGGCTAGCGTGGCTGCTGCAGCTGGCAGCCCTCTATCGACAGGGGCCTGCACTGCTGACGGGCGGGGAGCGTGTGGCGCAACTTGCGTGGATTGCGCAGTTGATGAAGACGGGAGCCGATGGCGGAGGGGAGGGGCCACTGCTGGCTCGTTACCAGCAATTGCGGCTGCTGGTGGAGCTGCCGGAGCTGGTCGACGAGCTGGATGGCTGTTGGCATCAGAGCCCGGAACTGACCCTCGCGCGGCTGGCACGAGAGGCCCCCGCCCTCTGGCTGGCCTACCGGGAGGCGTTGAACATGGCCACGCCAACCGCGCTGCACGCCTTGCAGCAGCAGCTTGCAGCTCGTTTTCCTGAGTGCACCCTCCCATTTTTGGACAAAGGTACTCAGAGTGACCAGCAGTTGTGTGGAATAATGCCCGCTCTGCTGTACGAGGAGTAATACCTGATGTTGAGAACCGAGCGCCCCGGTGACATGTTGCCGGTCTATGAGCTGCTGAGTGCCGCCTTCGGTCGTGCCGATGAGGCCGAGTTGGTCAACCGCCTGCGCGAATGTGGCGCTGCCGTGGTGACCATGGTCGAAGAGGAAGAGTACGAGTTCATGGGGCACCTGATGCTTAGCCCGATCACCATTAACGGCATGGAAGGGCCCTGGCTCGGTCTGGCGCCGGTAGCGGTTCATCCCGACTGGCAAGGTCAGGGGATTGGCTCAGACCTCATTCGTGAAGGACTTGATACGGCGCTCGAGATGGATTGGAAAGGGGTGGTGGTACTCGGTGATCCGGCCTACTACAGCCGTTTCGGTTTCCGTCCGGCCAGCGAATTCGGCCTGCGCTGTATCTATGAGGTGCCTGCTGACTGCTTTATGGCGATGGAGCTGCAGGAGCATGGTTTTGCGGGTGTACAGGGTGAGGTGCTCTATCACCCCCTGTTTGATGAACTCCCCGACGAGTTGCCGGATGCGCAGGCAGAAGAGTCCCATTTCTAGCGAGACGTTATAGCGGGACGTCGCAGCGACAAGTCATAACGAAAAAGCCCTCATCGAGGGCTTTTTAATCTGGTATCGGTCCCTGCCGGGCTTATTCGAGCCAGTTCACTCAGGCGATAATGTTGAGCTGGGTGCCCTTGCGATTATCTTCGCCCACCATGTCGCCCATCTGCTGAGCGAGGGGGCTCTGCTGGAATTGCAGGTAGTCGGTCAGGTTTTGCTGGCGCTGGTAGCGATTGGCCGCCAGATAAACATCAGCTGTGCTCGGGCCTGACTTGCTGTCGGTCTCCTGACCGCTGGCTTGCAGGTAGCGCTCCACCACGGCTTTATCCTGCTGGTTAGCCGTATAAGAGACCGCCATGGTTCTGCGAGCCGTTGCCTTCTCCTCGTTCTGTGCCTGCACGTCATCCTTCTTGTCCAGCGCAGCGTTGCGGGCCTGATTGATCTGCTCCGGCGTGACATCGGGGTAAGAGGGATATTTGCTGTAATCGGGCAGCGGCATGGGGCGGGAGGTGATCTGCATGGTGGCGCTTCTCTTCTGAACAGGAACGGCCGCATGATACGTGTCCGGTTTTGCTCAAGAAAGCACCATCGTTCTGCTCGTCAAGAGTGGGTTCAGCTTCGCGAATCGATTGTTAATCGAACAGTTGCAAAGAAACAAAAAAGGCGCCATAAGGCGCCTTTTTATCGTTCAGTCACCGCAGGATCAGTTGAAGAACCAGTAACCGCGGTTGACCAGACGGGTCAGCAGTTGCAGGAAACCGGCCTGATCGGCCAGCTCCACCATGTCGGCCTGAGTGATGATGTCTTTGTCACACAACAGGGAAATGGCCGCCGCATCTTCGCTCTGCAGAGTCCAGGCTTCGCCGTCGATGAAGCACTGCTGGCTCTCGCCGCTAAACCAGACCGAGCGCAGGCCCGGTACCTTGATGGCAGGCTCGCCCTGGGTCAGCAGGTCGGCCACCTCCTCGGCGCTGTAGTCCGGCTCAACCGGATTGACGTCCAGATCGTGCTTGGCCTCGGAGATCATGGCGCCGAACCACTCCTTGAACAGGGTCTCGTCATCGAGGGCCTGTTGCATCAGCTCGCGCAGACGGTGCAGCTCGTGGGGCTGGATTTCGCCGTGACGGGCACGGGGCTTGAGATCGGCATCGCCGTAACGCTCGGTACGCACCTCGTTGTCGATCAGGTGATCGGCAAAGGAGGAGATAAGCGCCTTGGCATCCGGTGCGCGGAAACCGACCGAGAAGTTCATGGAGGGCTCGATGGCGTAGCCTTCATGGGGGAATCCGGGCGGAATGTAGAGGATGTCGCCCGGCTCCATGATGACGTCGATGATCGCCTCGAACGGCTCGCAGTGCAGCAGGGCGGCGTGGGCGGCAAATTCGTTCAGCGGCTTGGCATCGCCGACGCGCCAGTGACGCTTGCCGACACCCTGGGTGATGAACACATCGTAGTTGTCGATGTGGGGACCGACACCCGCGTGGGGGGTGGAGAAGCTCACCATCACATCATCCAGTCGCCAGCCCGGAATGAACTGGAATGGCACAGCCAGCTCGTTCACCTCGGGAGCCCAGTGGTTGCAAGCCTGTACCAGAATGGTCCAGTTCTCTTCGCCCAGATGGTCGTAGGATTCGAAGGGACCGTGGGCTGCATCCCACTTGCCATCGAAACGGGTGACGAGGCGGGACTCTACCACCTCTTCCATGGCCAGACCCGCCAGCTCGTCCGGGCTGATGGGGTCCTGAAAGTCTTTGAAGCCGCCCTTGATAAGGAGCGGGCGCTTCTGCCAGTAGTGCTCAAGGAAGTGAGCGATATCCAGATTGAGTTCGTACATGCTGTTTCTCGTGTCTCGCAAAGAGGTTTTGCCCAAGGCGGGCTTGGGAAAAGCCACTCGGGATCCTGCCGTGGCAGGGAAAATAACAGGGGCCCTGTGGCGTATCGTGCACAGG
The DNA here is from genome assembly GCF_000764645.1 of Aeromonas finlandensis. Lineage (GTDB taxonomy): Bacteria > Pseudomonadota > Gammaproteobacteria > Enterobacterales > Aeromonadaceae > Aeromonas > Aeromonas finlandensis. The sequence continues at coordinate 1,954 of NZ_JRGK01000354.1, read as the reverse complement.
GCCCCTTCGTCACTACCGGTTGGCTTACTTCAGCAGATCAACCAGACGCTGGGCGTCACCGATGTAGTTGGCCGGGGTCAGCTTCTTCAGCTCAACCTTGACCGCTTCCGGCAACTCCAGGGTGTCGATAAAGGTGCGCATCCCTTCGGCATCGACGCGGCGACCACGGGTCAGCTCTTTGAGCTTCTCGTAGGGCTTCTCGATCCCGTAGCGGCGCATCACGGTCTGGATCGGCTCGGCCAGCACTTCCCAGTTGGCGTTCAGGTCGGCGGCCATGGCGGCGTCGTTGGCTTCCAGCTTGGAGATACCCTTGAGGGTCGCCTGATAGGCAATCAGGGAGTAACCCACCGCCACACCCAGGTTGCGCAGCACGGTCGAGTCGGTCAGATCACGCTGCCAGCGGGAGATAGGCAGCTTGCTCGCCAGATGGCCGAATACCGCATTGGCCAGACCCAGGTTGCCTTCGGAGTTTTCGAAGTCGATGGGGTTGACCTTGTGCGGCATGGTGGAGGAGCCAATTTCACCAGCGATGGTGCGCTGCTTGAAGTGACCCAGTGAGATGTAACCCCACACATCGCGGTCGAAGTCGATCAGGATGGTGTTGAAGCGGGCCATGGCATCGAACAGCTCGGCGATGTAGTCGTGCGGCTCGATCTGGGTGGTGTAGGGGTTCCAGGTCAGACCCAGCGAAGTCACGAACTCCTCGGAGAACTGGTGCCAGTCCACATCCGGGTAAGCGCTGATGTGGGCGTTGTAGTTGCCGACCGCACCGTTGATCTTGCCGAGGATCTCCACCGCCATGATCTGCTTGAACTGGCGCTCCAGACGGTAGGCGACGTTGGCCATCTCCTTGCCCATGGTGCTCGGGGTGGCCGGCTGACCGTGGGTACGGGAGAGCAGCGGCATGTCACGGTATTCGTGAGCCAGACGCTTGAGCTCGCTGATCAGCTTTTCGCAATAAGGCTTGATGACCTCTTCGCGGGCGGTTTTCAGCATCAGACCGTGGGAGTTGTTGTTGATGTCTTCCGAGGTGCAGGCGAAGTGGATGAACTCGCTGACAGCCGCCAGCTCCGGGTTCACTTCGACTTTCTCTTTGAGGAAGTACTCCACCGCTTTCACATCATGGTTGGTGGTGCGCTCGATCTGTTTGATACGGGCGGCGTCACTCTCGTTGAAGTTGCTGACGATGCCGTCGAGCAGGGCGTTGGCGGCCGCGCTCAGGGCAGGGACTTCCGGGATCCCGGCGTGGCTGGCCAGTTTTTGCAACCAGCGCACCTCGACTTCGACGCGAAAACGCAGCAGACCGAATTCGGAGAAGATAGGGCGCAGGGCATCGGCCTTGTCGCCATAACGACCGTCAATCGGGGAAACAGCAGTCAGCGCGGACAGCTCCATGGGGTGAACTCCTGATGATTTGTGTGGGGGATCCGTATCCACTCGCGCGTGGGCCGGAGTCGTCATCAAGGCGGATGTGCGGCTGTTCACCCTGATGTCGACCTCGCTTGCCCGCGCGCGAGCCGATGATTAGTAACGTTTGGCCAGCTCCACCATCTTCTTGCGAGCGAAGATGATCTGGGTCCGGCTGCCACCGAGCTGGCGCCACAGCACCACGGCGCGAATGCCCGCCAGCAGCAGGGCGCGCACCTTGTGCTGCACCAGCGGCTGCTGCAGGAACAGCGGGGTACCCGCAACCTGGATTCTGGGGCCTATCGGGCTGATGAGATCGCTGTAGATGCTCGCCATGTTGGCCAAAATCTGCTCGTCGAGCAGATCGAAGTGCTGTTGCTGGCGGCCAATCTGGCTGATCCGCTCACCCAGCATATTGAGAATGTCCTTGCGCTTGGCCAGCTTGCGCTCCAGCGCAATCAGGCTCACCACGTAGCGGGTCAGCTCGGCATTCTTCTGGCTGCCGTCGGAGCCCAGCTGCTCGACCAGCGCGCGGTAGCCGTCGCGA
>NZ_JRGK01000353.1 GCF_000764645.1 Aeromonas finlandensis | reverse complement strand
GAGGAGGCGCATATTACGCTTCTCACTTCGAAAGTCAAGCGATTGTTTTCGCTTTTCTTTCGGCGCCCACTTCACCAGGAAGCTGGCTCATCAGTTCGGCGTGTTCCGCCGTGCTGGTAGGGGCGCATTATAGGGAGCCGCGCCGGGATGACAAGACTTTTTTTGAAGAAAATCACGAAAATTTCAAATTATTCAATTAGAAACAGCTTATTCAGTGTATATATACAATGTTATCCACAATCCGGTTATTTCACTCCCATTTTAGCGTCATTTATGTCGCCTTTAGTGACCTTGGGAATGCCATACTGGAGCCGATAACCTCTCCCGAGTGGTCCATGGTAGCGCCAATCAGGAAAGCTGGTTACCATGGAGGTGAATATAGTGTTGCACCTTTTTTGCTTTCATTTACAAAAGGTCTTTTAAGATGAATTTATCCAAGTTTCCCGTATATATGCAGGCCGCAATCCTTGCTCTGGTATTGGCAGTGGTTGGCTACCTGGTTGCCCAGGCCCTGCAGTTCTCTTTGAAAGCGGAAGTGATTTTTGCAGCAGGTCTGGCCATCGGCGGTTTCGTGGTACCGCTGTTCCTGAAGCGAACCCCGGCTAATGTCGCCGAGTCGATCGCCAATCAGGAGACTTGCACCTTATATGTAGGCAACCTGCCCTATCGCGCCAATGAGATTGCAGTGCGCGAATTGTTTGCCGAACAGGGCCAGGTAATTTCCGTGCGGTTGATGAAGGACAAGGCAACCGGCAAGCGCAGAGGTTTCGGTTTCGTGGAGATGCCCGCCGCCGATGCCGCCAAGGCGATTGCCGCTTTGAATGATAAAGAGTACCAGCAGCGCACCCTCAAGGTACGTGAAGCGAATGACAAACGTGATAAAGAGGAAAGGGAAGGTAGCGAAGCTGACGTCTAGCCGCTCGTCAGTACCTCACCTCTTCCAGTGATGACAGCCCCCATGCTTGCAAGGGGGCTGTCAGTTTTTGGACCTCCCCATCCAGCCGGGTACAGTAAGCCCTGGCGATCACCTCTTCTATATGTACAGGCTGCGCGGCGGCATGCGTTCCATTGCTCAGCAACCAGGCCACCCGTTTGGCAACAGCACTGCCCGAGTCGATAAACTGGCATTGCGGCATCAGTTGCCCAATCTCTTCATTGAGTAGCGGGAAGTGAGTGCAACCGAGCACCAGCGTATCCGGCTTCTCTTCCCCCTCCAGCCAGTCGGCCAATACCTCGCGCAGCAACACCATATTGACCGGCAGGCCCGCCAGCTTGTGTTCGGCTTCTATTACCAGCTCGGTGGTGCCCTTGAGCAGCACCCGCTTGCCGGGAGCAAACTGGGCGATCAGTTCATGGGTATAGTCGCGACTCACCGTGCCCGGCGTAGCCAGCAGACCGATGCAACCGTTGCGAGTCTGTGCGGCGGCGGGCTTGATGGCTGGCACCACCCCCACCACAGGAATATCCAGTGCCTCACGCAGGGCCGGCAGCGCTATGGTGCTGGCAGTGTTGCAGGCAATCACCACCAGATCGATATGATGACGGGCCACCATGGTGGTAACCAAGCGGGTGCAGGCAGCAATCAGGGCGGGCTCGCTCAATTCACCATAGGGGAAGTTGGCGTTGTCGAAGCAGTAGAAATAGTTGTGTGCCGGCAGAACGCGGCGGATCTCGCGGTAGATGGTCAGGCCACCCATACCGGAGTCGAACACGAGAATATTGGCCACTTGAGCTCCCCTTTGGTGCAAGGCGGCGATCATACTCCCGCCTGCCGCCAATAGAAAAGGCCCTGCCAATGGCAGGGCCTCGGTTTTTCCCATCAAGAGGACGCTATTTACAGGGCGTAATCCATCGTCACGTAGTAAGCGCGCTCATCGGCCGGATAGCCCACCGCGCTTTGATACTCCTTATCCAGCAGGTTGTTGATCTTGCCGGATACCTTGAGCGCCGGGGTTACCTTGTAGCCGACAGCCAGATTCCACACGCTGTAGCCACCCAGTTTGGTGGTGTTGGCCACATCGCCATAGCGCTCACCCTGATAGATCCAGCTCAATGAACCATCAAACTGCTGCCACTGCGCCTGAGTCACCCACTTGGCCCCTTTGCGGGAGATCAGCTGCAACTGCTTGTCGGTCACTCTGTCCTTGGGATCCTTGTATTCGGCAGAGACCCGATGACTCAACCAGCCGGTATCAAACTCCCCTTCCAGCTCGATCCCTTCAATGCGCGCCTTGCCAACGTTCTGTGGTATCCACATACCTTGGCTGTTGGGTGCCCACTGGATCATCTGTTCGAAGTCGTTGCGATAACCGGTGGCTCGCCACTCCACGCCAGCGGTTTGACCATCCAGCATCAGCTCGCTGCTCTTCGACTCTTCCGGCTTCAGGTTGGGATTGCCAGAACCCGGATAGTAGAGGTCATTAAAGGAGGGGGCGCGGAAACCGGTGCCATAGCGGGCACTCAGGCGGTAATCCTCCACAAAGCGCCAGCCTGCGCCGGTCTGCCAGGTGTTGTGGCGACCAAACTGCTCATTGTCATCACTGCGGCCGCTCAGCTCGGCCTGCCAGGTCTGGTTGTCAAACTGGGCAAGGGCATAGAGGCCGGTGTTGTCGCGCTCTTTGGCGTCGGCCGGATACGTGGAGCCGGAGGAGCGAGAGCGATCATCCAGTCGATCACTCTGCCAATCGGCCCCGCCTCCCAACGTCCAGCTCTCGTTCAATTTCAAGCTGTTGACCCAGTTCAGGCTGTACTGGCGGGTGTAGGTCCGGTTATTGGCCTGATCGCGACCACTGTTGTCCTGATAGTCGTAAGCATCCTGTTTGGAGAAGGCGCCGCGCAGCTCGCTCAGATAGCGATCATCGTGATAGCGCGACCCCAGCTGATAGCTCTGGTTTTCAGTCCAGGTCTCGTTGCGCTGATGGGTGGCAGGCCCCCAAGCGGAAGCGGTGGAAGAGCGATCGTACTGGGCAATATTACGGAACCAGCGGGTTGTACCGAACAGATCCCAATTGCTGCCGAGGGCCTGCTGGTAGTCCAGCATGGCGTTGTAGCCCCGATGCCCGTGACGGTCACCATCGTTGATGCCGGGCAAGGGGTGCACGTTGTAACCAGACTCATCATCGAAGCCACCGGCAACCTTGAGTTGACCGGCCTCGCCCACCTGGCTGGCGCTACTGAAAGCGGCCTGGCGCTGTTGATGGGAACCGGCACCGATATTGAACTTGTGCTGGTTGGTCCCCTTGTCGGGACGGGTAATGATGTTGATCACCCCGCCGATGGCGTCAGAGCCGTAGATGGTGGCGCGTGGGCCGCGGATATACTCTATCCGCTCGACCTGATTGAGCGGCAGATTGTTCAATTCGGTCATCCCGGCGGTCAGGGAGGCACTGCGCACCCCATCCACCAGCACCAGCGTCTGGGAGGAGGTACCGCCACGCACCCGCAGCGAGCTCATCTGGCCGCGGCCGCCATTGCTGACCACTTCCACACCGGGCAGGGTCTTGACCACATCGGTCACGGTCTGGGCTTGCAGAAGATCGATCTCGTCCCGGGTCACCACATTGACCGGGGCCAGTACGCTGGAGGCAGGTTGGGCGACGCGGGTGGCGGTCACCACCATGGTGGGATTGACGGGAATGGTCAGCTGCTGGGCAAACGCCGCCGTCGGCAACAGGGCAGCCGCCAGAAATTTCTTCGACATGAGAGATCCTTAAGTTCGCGTAAGTATCTACTTCGTGGCCGGTTTCTCTCGGCCCGAAATACGAACTCTGGCAGGTCTTCGGGCTCGGGGGCGAATCACCTACAGCGACGGCTTCCCACCTGACGGCAGTGCCCTGATGTCGCTTCGTTCCCCCTTACCGCTGCGCGCCAGCTCCGGATTTTCACCGGATTCCCTATTAAGCATGATGCGCCAAAGCGGGAGGATTATAGGCAGAGCCAAGCTGGATGTATAGCCATCCAGATTTCTATTTATTGCCAGCCAGCGCCGCCAGCCGCTGCTGGGCCCCCTCCATCACTGCCTGCACTCCCGGATGGGAGAGATGGCGCCCCGCCGAGACCAGATAGTAAGAGAGGGTGACGTCGGCCAGGGTCGCAATCCGTTCGACACCATAGAGGCGACCAATCTCGTCGGCCATCGCCAGCGGCGCCGGAAAGATCCCCATCCCCGCCTTGCCGAACGACTTCATCAGGGTGGAGTCATCAAACTGCCCCACCAGATGGGGATGAATGCCCTGCTGGCGATACCACTCCAGCAGCCGATCGTGGGTGGCCGATTTCTCTCCGGGAATAAGCAGCGGCAACCCCTCCAGCGAGGCGGGAAAGCCGTCCCGCGCCCGGGCCGCCAGCTCCGGGCTGGCAAACAGCGCCAGCGGAGTGCGCCCCAGCTCGTGGTTGTAGCCACGCACGCCACTGTCGGGAGGAAGCGGGCGATCGATCAGCACCATGTCCAGCTTGTGGCGGGCCAGCTCACTGAACAGCAGCTCGGCCCGCTCCTCGTGACACACCAGCCGCAGCGGGGTCGCCAGCGCCATGGCGGGGGCCAGCAGCTCGAACGCCAGGGTGCGGGGTACCGAATCGGCGATCCCCACCTGCATGGTTAACTCCTGACTGGCGTGGCGCAGGGTATGCTCCAGCTCGGCGCCGAGCGAGAAAATGGCCCCCGCCTGCTCCTGCGCCTGCCGCCCGGCGGCGGTCAGCACCAGACGCCGACCCACCCGGTTGAACAGCGCGACCCCGAGGGACTGCTCCAGCTCGGCGACCTGACCGCTGATGGTCTGCGGCGTGAGGTGCAGCTGTTCGGCGGCCTGCGTCACGCTGCCGCTGCGCGCCACATGCCAGAAGTAGTAGAGCTGTTTGTAGTTGAGCATGCCGTTACCTATCAGTTTTTTCCGAACAACCATCAGCGAGAATCTGATTTTATCGAAACATTGCGAGCTCTAGCATGCAACCATTATCTGAACTGCCCTACGAGCCATCATGCTGGACGTTGTTGTTCTCTTCTTTCTGTTTGGTCTGCTGGCCGGTCTGGTACGCTCCGAGCTCAAGTTGCCACCCGCCCTCTACGACACCCTCTCCCTCTTTTTGCTGCTGGCCATCGGCCTCAAGGGCGGCGTCGGGCTGGCCCAGCAATCCCTGCAACCCCTGCTGCCGCAACTGGCGTTGGTGATCCTGCTCGGCGTGGTGCAAACCCTGCTCGGCTTTGCCGTGCTGCGCCTCAAGATGAACCGGGTGGATGCCGCCGCCACCGCCGCCCACTACGGCTCGGTCAGCGTCGCCACCTTTGCAGTCGGGGTGAACTGGCTGACCGAACGGGGCATCAGCTTTGAATCCCAGCTCTCCATCTTCCTCGCGGTGATGGAGATCCCGGCCATTCTGGTAGGCATAGTGCTCGCCCGCGGCATCAGTCGCGAGACCAGCTGGCGCATGCTGGCCCACGAGACCTTCCTCGGCAAAGGGGTAACCCTGCTGCTGGGCGGCATGGCTATCGGCTATCTGGCTGGTCCGGACGGAATTGCCCCGCTCAAACCGCTGTTTGTCGACCTGTTCAAGGGGGCGCTGGCACTGTTCCTGCTGGAGATGGGCCTCATCGTCGCCCGCCAGTGTCAGGACTTGCGCAAGCATGGCTTCTTCCTGCTCGGCTTCGCCCTGTTGATGCCGCTCGCCTCAGCGGGACTGGGATTGATTGCTGGCCAGCTGATGGGGCTCTCCCTCGGCGGCCTGACCCTGCTGGCCACCCTGGCGGCCAGCGCCTCCTATATTGCCGTGCCTGCCACCATGCGCATCGCCGTGCCTCAGGCCAACCCGGGGTTATCACTCAGCGCCGTGCTGGGGATCACCTTCCCGTTCAACATCATGCTGGGGATCCCGCTCTACCACAGCTGGGCCCGCCACTTCACGGAGTAGCCACATGCAGACCGAGACCCGCACCCTGCTGACCATCATCACGGAAGCCAATCTGGAGCCTACCCTGCTGCGCACCCTCACCCGCGAGGGGCTGCGCGGCTACACCATCACAGATGCCCGCGGCCGGGGGGATCATGGCGAGCGCAACGCCAGCTGGAGCGAGAGCGGCAACATCCGGCTGGAGGCGATCTGCAGCCGGGAGCAGGCGGAGCGGCTGCTGGCCCACCTGCAGAGTCGCTACTACCCCGATTACGCCATGATCGCCTTTCTGCAACCGGTCGAAATCGTGCGACCCGAGAAATTCTGAGCCGGCTTGCCGGCTCTTTTTGTTTACCAAAAGCAAACGTTTAACAGTAAGGATTCAGAGAAAATGAACACCCCTCCCCTGATCGGCCTGGTAATGGGCTCCGACTCCGACTGGCCCGTGCTGCAGGCCGCCGCCCGCATCCTCAAGGAGCACGGCGTGCCCTACGAGGCTAAGGTGGTCTCGGCCCATCGCACCCCGGATCTGCTGTTCGAGTATGCCGCCACTGCCCGCGATCGCGGTCTGCGCGCCATCATCGCCGGAGCCGGTGGCGCCGCCCACCTGCCGGGAATGATCGCCGCCAAGACCACCCTGCCGGTGCTGGGGGTGCCCATCCCCTCCCGCCATCTCAAGGGAATGGACTCCCTGCTCTCCATCGTGCAGATGCCTAAAGGGGTGCCGGTCGCCACCTTCGCCATCGGCGAGGCGGGGGCCGCCAACGCCGCCCTGTTTGCGGTCTCCCTGCTCTCGGTCGCCCGGGATGACGACGCTCCTCGCTACCGGCAACAGCTCGACGACTTCCGCACCCGCGAGCGCGACCGGGTGCTGGCCCTCACGCTGGAGGAGCCGACATGATCCTGCCTCCCGCCACCCTCGGCATGCTGGGGGGCGGTCAGCTTGGCCGCTACTTCGTGATGGCCGCCCACCGCCTCGGCTACAAGGTGGTGGTGCTGGATCCCGATCCCGCCAGCATCGCCGGGGCCGCCGCCGATCACCATATTGTCGCCCCCTATGACGACCAGACAGCTCTGCACGAACTGGCCAGCCGCTGCGAGGCCATCAGCTGCGAGTTCGAGAACGTGCCTGCCGCCACCCTCGCCCTGCTCGAAAAACAAAAGCCGGTGCGCCCGGCCGCCAGTTCGGTGCGCATCTGCCAGGATCGCCGCGAGGAGAAAGCCTTTCTGCGCGGAGCTGACATCCCGGCCGCCCCCTCTCTGGCACTATTGCCGGAAGAGCCCATCCCCGCTCAGGCCAGCGAGCTGTTCCCCGCCATCCTCAAGACTGCCCGCGAAGGGTACGACGGCAAGGGGCAGTGGCAGGTCAGTAATCTGGATGAGCTGGCGACGGCACTGACAGGCAGTGGCGTCCCCTGCGTGCTGGAGAAACGGCTGGAGCTGGAGGGGGAGTTTGCCCTGACCCTGGCCCGCAGCCCGAGCGGCACCATCAGCGCCCTGCCGCTGGTGCAGAACTGGCACAGCGGCGGCATTCTCGATCAGAGCCGCTCCCCGGCCAATGTACCGGCGCTGGAGAGCGAAGCCAAAGGGATCGCCGAACACATCATCGCAGCCCTCAATTACGTCGGGGTGCTGACGGTGGAGTTCTTTCTGGTGGAAGGCCGACTGCTGGTCAACGAGCTGGCGCCCCGCCCCCATAACTCGGGTCACCCCAGCCTCGATAACGCTGCATGCAGCCAGTTCGAGTTGCAGGTGCGCGCCCTGTGCGATCTGCCGCTGCCAGAGCAGATCGCCGTGCGTCCCGCCCTGTTAATCAACCTGCTGGGGGATCTCTGGCAGAACGGCACGCCCGACTGGGCCGCCCTGCTGGCCCTGCCCGGCCTGCAGCTGCACCTCTACGGCAAGGGCGAACCCCGCCCCGGCCGCAAGATGGGCCATATCACGGTGACCGGTGACGACTGGCCAATGGTGGAGGAGAGCTGCCGTCAGGCCCGCCAGCTGCTGGGGCTAGCGCCACGCTGATCGACCATCGGAAATGCAAAGACCCGGGCATGGCCCGGGTCTTTGTTGTTGCTTGCTGTGGCAGGGAGGCTTATCAGGCCCGCTCCACCGCTACCGGTGCCGGTAGGCGGATGGTGAGGGAGAGCACCAGCGCCACCACCAACAACACCAGGATCAGGTTGAAGGTCGCCATAAAGCCACCAAACAGGGAGGCCACGATGGAGCCGATGATGCTGCCCAGACCAAAGCCCAGATAGATGACGCCGTAGTTCTTGGTCAGGTTGTTGAGACCGAAGAAGTCGCTTACCAACGAGGGGTAGACGGTGATGGTGCCGCCGAAGCTGAACGCCACACAGGCCACTGCCACGAAGAACAGGTTGGCGTTGAGCGGCACGAACAGCAGCAGCACCATGCCCGCCAGGGTAATCAGCTGGGCGATGGTGATAACCCGGATGCGGGACATCTTGTCGGAGAGGATACCCAGCACCAGCCGCCCACCCAGGTTGGCCATGGCAATGATGGCGACGGCGTTGGCGGCCACCACGGCTGGCAGACCCACCATGTTTTCGCCGATATCCTTGGCCACGCCGATGACGTAGAGGCCGCTCATGCAGGCGGTGAGGAACATCAGCGCCAGCATCCAGTACTGCGGCTTGCGCATCGCCTCGGCCAGGGTGAAGTCACGGCTCTCGCTCTGCTGCACGGAGGCGGCCTGCTTGGGCGCATCCTTCATCAGCATACCGCCCACCAGCACCATGGACATGGCGATCAGCCCCCACAGCTGGAAGGTGGTCTCAAGGCCGGAGCTGGAGAGCAGCAGCAGGTTGATGTATTTGAAACCGAGACTGCCGAGGCCATAGGCCCCGATGGAACAGGCGGAGATCAGCCCCTTGCGCTCCGGGAACCACTTCACGCAGTTGGAGAGGGTCATCAGGTAGCCGGTACCGTCGGCAAAACCGACCAAAATGCCCGCGCAGAGATAGAGCATCGCCAGATTGCTGGCGTGGGCGGTGAGGAAGAAACCGATGCCGAGCAGCACGCCAGCACCCAACGTCACGTTGCGCACCCCGAACCGCTCCTGCAGCTTGCCCGCCATGGAAGAGGCGACTGCAAGCGACAGGCTGAGCAGGCCAAAGGCGAAGGCCACCTGACTCACCGGCTCGTCCAGCTTGTCGGAGAGCTGGGCGTTGAACAGACTCCAGGTGTAGACAGAACCCAGTGCGAACTGGGTGATGATGGTACCGATCAGTGTCAGGTAGCGGGTGCGATTCATCTCTTTGGTCATGATGCGTCTCGGTCGATGGCCTTCAGGAAATTGAGGCCACTATAGGCAAGACACAGCTCGCGCCGATCGATTAAGGCATGAAATGCAGATCGGCGGGAATGAATGACAATCAGAGCCGCATCAGCTGACGGAACGCCTTGATGTTGCTGCGACTGACCGGCACCTCGAACGGCAGATCGTGGAGCCGAATGAGATAGGTGCTGTTAAACCAGGGCACTATTTCGCGGATTTTGTTGATGTTGACGCAGTAGGAGCGGTGGCAACGGAAGAACCCCTCGGCAGGCAAGCGACTGACAAACTCGCTGATGGTCATGGTCATCACATAGCGATCATCGCGGGTGTAGACATAGGTGAGCTTCTCGTCGGCTTCCGCGTAGTAGATCTGCTCGCAGGGGGTGACGATGATGCGCTCCCCCTTCACCAGATTGACGGTGCGATTGTGGGGGCTGCACCCCTCGCCGCTCGCCTCCCCCGTGGTGGCTGGCTGCGACTTGCCCGCATGCTCGAGCTTTTGCAGCAGATTGATGATGCGCGGCTCGTTGTAGGGCTTGAGGATGTAGTCGAACGCCTCCAGCTCGAACGCCTCCACCGCGAACTCCTTGTAGGCGGTGACGAAGACGATGTGGGGCGGATGACTCGACTTGTGCAGGTTCTTGGCCAGCAGCAGGCCGTCGATGGAGGGGATCTGGATATCGAGGAACACCACGTCCACCTCGTGATCCTGCAGGTATTTGAACGCCTCCAGCCCATCCTCGAAACTCGCCACTATCTCGATCTGGCTGTGCTGATTCACCAGATAGATCAGCTCTTCGCGAGCCAGATACTCATCTTCCACTATGATCGCTTTCAGCATGACAACACCTCTCGCGGCACACACTTATCCTCAACCATGATGGCACTCAACATGGAATCGACTCCTGATCCGGCAGATAGAAACTCACCTCGGTACCCGGCTCCAGCCGCTTGAGGTGCAGACCGTCGCCATAGAGCAGCTTGACCCGCTGATGCACGTTCATCAGGCCGATGCTGCGGCTCTCCACCCGACCGGCGGCCACCCCGTCGATCACCGCCTGACTGATGCCGTAACCGGTGTCCCGCACCGCTACCCGGATGCCGCCCGCCAGCTGTTTTACCTCGATGGTGACCCGACCCGGCGCGCTGCGGGGCTGGATGCCGTGCAGGATGGCGTTTTCCACCAGCGGCTGCAACAGCAGGCTCGGCACCTGAATGTGCACGTCGTCCACCTCGAACACCACCTCCAGCTTGTCGCCGAAGCGGGCCTGCTCGATGGCCACGTAGTCGCGCACCTGCTGCAGCTCCTCCTGAATGTCGATCAGCTCATCCCCCTTGTTGAGGTTGTAGCGCAGATAATCCGCCAGATTGGCAATGAGCTGGCGCGCCTGCTGGGGCCGGATGCGGATCAGTGACGAGATGGCGTTGAGGGCATTGAACAGGAAGTGCGGGTTGATCTTGCTCTGCAATGCGGTGAACTCCGCCTTGCGGGTCATCTCTTTGAGCTGCTCGATGCGCGACACCTCCATCTGGGTGGAGATGAGCTGGGAGAGGCCCACCGCCATCTCCCGCAGCGAGCTGGTGATGCTGTGGGTACGACGGTAGTAGATCTTGAGGGTGCCGCTCACCGCGCCGTTTTCCCGCAGCGGAATAATGATGACCGAGTGGAAATCGGAGAGGTGATACTGGCGCAGATCGTTGTTGATGATGATCTGGTCGAGCAGCACCGCCTGCTGGGTCATGCCGCTGATGGCGTGGTGCTCGTCCAGCTCGTAATAGTCCTTGCCCACCCCGACATAGGCCAGCACGTCATGGGTATCAGTGATGGCCACTGCATCGGCGCTGATATCGCGCCGGATCACATCGCACACCTGACTGAGGGAGTGGCGATCGATGTTCTGGAAGAAGGGCAGCGTCTTGTTGGCGATATCCAGCGCCAGCTTGGCCTGCTTGGCGGCAATCAACTCCTTCTCGTCATCCAGATCCTGCACCAGCTTGATGATAAGGCCGATGCAGAGCGCCCCGGCAATCATCGGATAGGCGATATGGCTGACAATCTCCACCCCGATTTCGTGGGGCTCGGTCAGCAGCCAGATCAGCAGCATGGTCAGCCCTTCGCACAGCATTCCCGCCAGAATGCCGTAGAGCCAGAGCCGCGACTTGCGGCAGCGCAGGTGCAGCCAGGTGGCGAGCAGACCGGCAATGATGCTGGCGATAAGGCAAGGGATGGAGGTGTGGCCATCCATGTCGATGAGATAGCGGTGCAGGCCGGAGATGACCCCGGCCGGAATGCCGACCCAGGGGCCAAACAGGATGCCGCCGGAGATGATGGCGATGATCCGCACGTTGATCAGCGCCCCCTCCACCGGAATGCCGGTGTAGGTGCTGAACACCGCAAACAGACAGAAGATGGAGGCCACCAGCACCAGCTCGGCCGGGGTGTGATCCCGCTTCTGGAACAGCCGCTGGAACGGCCGGGTGCGGGTCAGGAAGAAGAGGGTCATCAGCATCAGCGCCGCCCGTTCGAACACCGCCAACAACATCATCTGATTCTCAAGCATCTGCGCCCCCTTGCGGCAACCCGACCGATCACCATAACCCTGACCAATAAACCGGGGCCGGATAAACCAGCCCCTGTGACATCAACAGTACTGACCGGCTACCCAGCCGGAGGACCAGGCCCACTGGAAGTTGTAGCCACCGAGCCAGCCGGTCACGTCCACCACTTCGCCGATGAAGTAGAGACCCGGCACCTTGCGCGCCTCCATGGTCTTGGAGGAGAGCTCGTTGGTATCGACGCCGCCCAGGGTCACTTCGGCGGTGCGATACCCCTCGGTGCCGTTGGGCAGGATCTGCCAGTCACCCAGCAGGTTGGCCACCGCTTCCAGCTCCCGCTCGTTGTACTGGCGCATCGGCTTGCTGACCAGCTGACCCAGCTCCACCAGCTTGTCGACGAAGCGCTTGGGCAGCTCGCGCCCCAGCACGGTTTTCAGCTCCTGCGCCGGGTGAGCCTGCGCCCACTCGCGCAGGGCGGCCGGAATATCCAGCTCCGGCAGCAGGTTGATGTGGATCTTCTCACCGGCGTGCCAGTAGGAGGAGATCTGCAGGATGACAGGGCCGGAGAGACCGCGATGGGTGAACAGCATCGCCTCCTTGAAGCGGGTGCCATCCTCGGCCGTCACCGCTACCGGCAGGCTGATGCCCGCCAGATCGGCGAACGCCTCTTTCTCTGCCTGATGGAAGGTAAAGGGCACCAGCCCGGCGCGGGTTGGCAGCACGTTGAGACCGAACTGCTCCGCCAGCTTGAAGCCGTAAGGGGTCGCACCCAGCTTGGGCATGGAGAGACCGCCGGTCGCCACCACCAGCGAGTGACAGCCGATCTCACCCTTGCTGGTGGTCAGCACGAAGCCCTCATCCTGCTTGCTGACGGTGAGGATCTCGGTCTGAAACTGCAGGGTCACCCCGGCCCAGTCGCACTCGGTGAGCAGCACATCGACGATCTCCTTGGCGCTCTCGAGGCAGAACAGCTGCCCCAGGGTGCGCTCGTGATAGTTGACCCCGTGGCGATCCACCAGATCGATGAAATCCTGCTGGGTGTAGCGGGCCAGCGCCGACTTGCTGAAGTGAGGGTTCGCGCAGAGGTAGGCGTGGGCGCCCGCCTGATGGTTGGTGAAGTTGCAGCGGCCACCGCCACTGATGAGGATCTTGCGGCCCGGCTTCTTGGCGTTGTCGAGCACCAGCACGGAGCGGCCACGGTAGCCCGCCTGCGCCGCACACATCAATCCGGCCGCACCGGCCCCAATCACCACCACATCGACCTGCTTCATCATCACTCACTTATCAAAAGAAAAACGGCCCCTATCATAAGGGGCCGTTATTGTACTGGCTGAACACTAAGTGTCCACGACTATCAGGCGTTGCTGTCCATGATGCTGGCCGGGGCGCCCTTGGCCAGTTCGGCCAGCTCCTTGTCGATGAAGTAGAGGCCTTTGCCATCTTCACCCACCAGACCCAGACGGTCGACGATGCTCTTGAACAGCTTCTCCTCTTCATGCTGCTCGGCGACATACCACTGCAGGAAGTTGAAGGTGGAGTAGTCCTGAGTGGTGAAGGCTACGTGGGCCAGACCATTGATACACTTGGTGATGTGGTATTCGTGCTCCAGGGTGGCGCGGAATACGTCGCCCAGCGACTTGAACTCGTGGGGAGGGGCATCGATGGCACCCAGTTTTGGCATGGCGCCGGTCTCGCTCACGTAGGTGAACAGACGCTCCATGTGCTGGCGCTCCTCGACCGCGTGCTGGCGCAGGAAGGTGGCAGCACCTTCAAAGCCCTTGTCTTCACACCAGGCGCTCATCTGCAGATAGAGATTGGAGGAGTAGAACTCCAGGTTAATCTGCTCGTTCAACTTCTCGATCATGGCTTGGGCCAACATCTTGTTTCTCCTCAGTGATTTGGTATCGATTGTCGCCACACTCCGGCCATGAATCAACCCGCCAGAGAGAGGGGGATCCCGTTTCTTGCAGCTCAGGGGGTCAGCTCGCCAAGGGAGGTGACATCCACCGGCGCTGCGTAATCGACACCCGGCAGTTCGAAGCCATTGAGCTGCATGAAATCCTGACGCAATCCGGCAAAGTCCCCCAGGGCGTGGAAATTGTCCGGCGTCACCTTGGACCAGAGTGCCGAGACAGCGGCCTGAATGGCCGGGTCGAGCTCGTGGTCATCCATCCGGATCAGCCGGTTGCCATCGGCCACCACCCCATTGGGCCCATACATCTTGGCGGCAAACAGCCGCTGCATCTGCTCGATACAGCCTTCGTGCACACCACGTTCCTTCATCACCCCCATCAACAGGCCGAGATAAACCGGCAGCACAGGAATATAGGCGCTCGCCTTGGTCACCAGCGCCTTGCAGACCGACACCCAGGCATGGCCACCGAGCTCGGCCAATTGCAGGTTGATGGTCTCGGCGGTGGCGTGCAGATGCTCCTTGGCATAACCGATGGTGCCATCCCGATAGAGGGGATAGGTGGATTCAGGGCCGATATAGGAGTAAGCCACAGTCTGGGCGCCGGGGGCGAGACAATCGGCCTGCTGCAACGCCTGCATCCAGAGCTGCCAATCCTCGCCCCCCATCACGGTGACGGTATCGCGGATCTCCTCTGGCGTGGCGGGCGCCAGCGACTGCTGCACCAGGGTATCGCGCTCCAGATCCAGCCCCCAGCCGCTGAACGGCTGGCCGGTGGTCTTGAGCACAGAGCGCACTTGCGTGCCGTCCGGTAGCACCCGGATGCCGCTCGCCAGCGAGTAGATCACCAGATCCACCTGCCCCAGCTGCTGGCGGATGGTGTCGATGGCCTGCTGGCGCATGCCATCGGAGAAGGCATCACCGATCAGGTTGATGGCGATACGTCCCTCCTGCTCCGCCTCCTTGCGAAACCAGATGTTGTTGTACCAACCGGCGCTGCCGAGCCCCTTGTCAGAGGGGCCCCGCTCAAACGAGATGCCGATGGTGTCGGCCCCCGCGCCGAAGGCGAGTGCGATGCGCGATGCCAGCCCGAAACCGGAGGAGGCCCCCAGCACCAGCACCCGCTTGGGCCCGTTGAACGGGCCAGCGGCCTTGATGCGTTCGATCTGCTGCTGCACGGCGGCGCGGCAGCCGATGGGGTGACAGTTGCGGGCAACACAGCCCTGGATCTGGGGATGAATGATCATGAGAAGGCCTCCAAAGAAACTGGCTACAGCATAACCAAATCACGGGAGATTAACTTGATGCCGGATCGCTATCAGTCAGAAAAGCAGCGGGAAATGAGGCAGAAAAACAAAAGGGAGCACGAGGCTCCCCAAAGCGGTATTCAGATGCTTTTTGTTGTTTTGTGTTCATTGCGAAGCACAGGGCCATCCTATGCCTCTCCCCCCAGATCGGCAAGCCAGGGGGTGTGACCGGCTTCAAACTCTTGTTTAATTTATGGGCAAATAATGGTTAATAACTGAGTGACTACCCCTGTGGCACTCGACATTAAACTCAATTAAATCCCAAAACTGTGCCTGAGACACCATTTTAGTTTCAGCGGAGATTGGTATAGTGGACTGAAGGATCGGTAAGGAGATATCCCATGAGTGGAACAACCTATTACAAGCATATTCTGGCCGCGATCGACTTGTCGGAAGACAACCGCAAGGTAATCGACAAGGCGGTGGACAGAGCCCGTTCCAACGGCGCCAAGCTGTCGGTTATCCATGTCGATGTGGACCTCAAGGATCTCTACACCGAGATGATCGATATCGACATCGACAACGTGCAGGATCAGGTGATCGCCGAAGCGAAAGAGAAGCTGGAGGCATTTCTGGCCTCGGTGGACTACCCCATCGAGAAGAAGCTGGTGATCTGCGGCGATCTGAGCGAGCGAGTCAATCAGGCGGTCAAGGAGTACGAGATCGACCTGCTGGTATGCGGCCATCGCCAGAGCTTCTGGAGCCTGCTCACCTCCAGCGCCCGCCAGCTGATGAATACGGTGCCGTGCGATCTGCTGGTCGTCCCCTTGCAGAAGTAATGAAACCGGCGTAGTTTGATTTGCTATGAACATGACCGCATTCAATCACAACTACTGGTGGTGCCGCTCCTAAACAGGCGGCACCGCGTTTCTATTGTAAATTTCCCAAAGAAAACACCGTGACCGCCGAGAGGCGGTCAACTGTTTTTATCCCTTTGTCGCCTCCCGGCTCACCCAACTGGAGAGAGTGACATGCACAACCCCGTTATCCTGACTGGCGATCGTCCCACCGGCAAACTGCACATCGGCCACTATGTCGGCTCCCTGCGCCAGCGCGTCGACGCCCAGCACCACTACCGTCAATTCGTGATGATTGCCGACCTGCAGGCGCTGACCGACAACGGCCACAATCCGGCCAAGGTGACCGACAACGTGCTGGAGGTGATGGCCGACTATCTGGCGGTCGGCCTCGACCCGGCCAAGACCACCTTCTGCCTGCAGAGCGCCCTTCCCGCCCTCAGCGAACTCACCTGCTACTACCTCAATCTGGTCAGCGTCGCCCGGCTGGAGCGCAACCCCACGGTCAAGGCGGAGATCCAGCAGAAAGGGTTCGAGCGCACGCTACCGGCCGGTTTTCTGGTCTATCCGGTCAGTCAGGCCGCCGATATCACCGCCTTTCGCGCCAGCCATGTGCCGGTCGGGGAAGATCAGCTGCCGATGCTGGAGCAGACCAACGAGATCGTCCGCCGCTTCAACTCTCTGGTAGGCAAAGAGGTGCTGACCGAGTGCCAGCCCATTCTGAGCGACACCGGCCGCCTGCCCGGCATCGACGGCAAGGCCAAGATGTCCAAATCCCTCGGCAACACCATAGAGCTCGGCATGTCGGCGGAAGAGGTCAAACAGGCGGTGTTCGCCATGTATACCGACCCCAGCCACCTCAAGGTGAGCGATCCGGGCCAGGTGGAGGGAAATACGGTGTTCGCCTATCTCGATGCCTTCCACCCCGACAAGGCGCTGGTCGCCGAGATGAAGGCGCACTATCAGCGCGGCGGACTGGGCGACATGCGCTGCAAGCAGGTGCTCAACGACTGCCTGCAAACCCTGCTCGCGCCGATGCGGGAGCGCCGTCAGGCCGCCATCGCCGACAAGGAGAAGCTGCTGGAGCTGCTCTATCAGGGCACAGAGCAGGCCCGTATCATCACCGACGAGGTATTGGCGGAGGTGAAAAACGCCATGGGACTGGACTACTTCGCCAGACTGCGCTGAGCCGGGGTACCGAGCGCATCGGCGCCATAGAGGTCAAACACCAGCTGGTGCAACAGGCTCTTGAACCAGCCAATCGCCTCGTCGTGAGCGGTGATCGGGTGCCCCGCCATCAGGTAGATGATGGGGATTTCGGGATCCAACTGGTGCATCCTCAGTGGATAATAGCGGCAGAACAGGCGCCCGATCATCTCGGGCACCACCACCAGATAGCGACCGCTGGCCATCAGTGGCGGCACCGCCATAAAGCTCGGCAACCGCACTCCCAGCTCCCGCTCCACCCCGAAGCGGGCCAGCCAGAGCTCCACCATCGCCTGACTGTGACCCCAGCTGGAGGTGTGGATGTGGGGGCGACTCACCAGCTCGGCAGGCCCCAGTACATCGGGTAACTCGCTGCCAAGCGGTGACAGGCAGACCAATGGATTATTGAACCAATCCTCCCGCCACAAGCGAGGGGAGAGATGGTTGGCACCGGCAAAACCGATCACCAGATCCAGCTCCCCTTTCTCCAGCTCTCGCTCGTAGTCACTGCCAGCCAAATCACACACCTCCAACCGACAGTGGGGGGCCTGTCGATAGAGCCGATCCACCAGCACAGGCACCACCCCGTGCTCCACCGAACCCGGGGCGGCGATGCGGAAAATCCGCCGCGCAGTGGCAGGTTCGAACCCCTTGGCCTGCCGCAGCCCCTGCTCCAGCATCGCCAGCGCCTGCCGTACCGGCCCGGCCAGCGCCTTGGCTCGCTCGGTGGGCACCATCTCGCGCCGACTCATCACAAACAGCGGATCATCCAGCGCTACCCGCAGCCGCCCCAGCGCATGGCTAACGGTGGATTGAGATAGATGCAGCCGATCGGCGGCACGGGTGACGTTGCGCTCCTGCATCAGCATGTCGAACACGGCGAGCAGGTTGAGGTCGAGACGGGAGAGTGAGCTATCCATCGATATTCACCATAGTAGAATGCCAACAATTCATTTTGGCCATACTAACAGATTCCCTAGAATGCACAGCTCAATACATCGGAGATTAAAATGCGTAGCTATCTGTTATTGCTGGCCATTGGCCTGCTGTGGGGTTCCCAGTTCATTTTCATGCACCAGGCCGTTGCCGAATTGCCCCCCATTCTGGTGGCTGCAGGTCGTGCCTTGTGCGGCAGCCTGACCCTGGGTCTGCTCTGCCTGTTCATGCGTCTCAAGAGTGAGCACACCCCGTGGCGCACCTATATGCTGATCGCCCTGCTGGATGCCACCATCCCCTTCATCATGGTCGCCTGGGGCCAACAGTACGTGGATAGCGCCATTGCCGCCGTGGTCATGGGTTGTATCCCGTTTGTGACCATTCTGGCTGCTCCCCTGTTTATTTCTGGCGAGAAAATCACCAAATCCGGTTTGCTCTCGGTGATCATCGGCTTTGCCGGGGTGCTCACCCTGTTCTGGCCGAAACTCTCCCAGGGTATGAACGCTGGCCTGCTCGGTGCCATTGGCATTCTGTTCGGTGCCAGCTGCTTCGCCATCGGTCTGCTGATGATCAAGCGCTTCGCCAAGGACCATCCGGTCGTGGTCGCCCGCAATATCCTGATCTCCTCGGCTACCCAGTTGCTGCTGGTCGCACCCTTCATGGTTGACCTGAGCACCTTGACCATGCCGAGCAGCCAGGCCCTGAGCGCGATTACCGTGCTGGGTACCCTCTGTACCGGTCTGGTCTACTTCCTCTACATGGCGCTGATCCAGAAGGCAGGCCCGACGTTCGCCTCCTTCAGCAACTATCTGGTGCCGCTGTTTGGCGTGATGCTGGGCGCCCTGTTCCTCGGCGAGCAGATCCACCCCACCACAGGTGTCGCACTGGCGCTGATCCTCGGCTCGGTTGCCATGAACCAGTGGGCACAACAGCGTCGTATGCAGCGCGAGGTCTCCCTGTGTCAGGCATCCTGACCACTCTCTGCGGTGGTCTGGTACTGATTGCCGGCTGGCAGTATCGCCAGCGTCTGGCCGGAGTAATGGGCCTGCTGATGGTAATGCTGCCCTGGTTCTTCGATAGCAAGCTGCAAGCCATGTTGAACTATGCCCTGAATGCTTGAAGGCCATCTTTGAATGTGTGACGAGAGTCTATCTCTCCTCTGTTTGGGGCTATTTAAAAAAACCTCCGATTCATCCCCACTAACCGGCGCTCTGCGCCGGTTTTTTTCGGCTATATCCCAATGCCGTGTTGCACGGGGTGCCGCCGCACCTCATGCAAACACGCTCTGATATCTATTCCCCCCCACCCCTTAACACTCCTGCGCCCTGCACCATCGCTACACAACTGTTCATCCGACAAAACAAGGAACCCGACACCACGGGCTCGCCCTTTACCACCACGATGTTGTGCAGGACGGTTAATCCGCGTTGCCCCTTGAACGATTCGGGAAAGAGGGTCTCATCTACCTCCAGGTAACTGAGTATTCAGATCACTGATAGAGTGTGGCGCCGTCAGTGTATGTGCATACCAGGCAACACGGCATTGGCGAAGGGTAAGCAGCGGAGAGAGACCACGGGTGTTAACAGGCTGGGTATCCATGCTGGCAGACCTCAAGGTGAGGCCCGCTTCAAGCACCTCATTGGGACAGCGCCATAAAAAAGGCCCCGAAACGGGGCCTTTGCATCTCATTGATGATCAATGTCCGCCGCTTGCTTTGGGCGGAATGGTCTCATCGAATACCGGCAACGGTTTGTGCTCGGAAGCCAGGAAGGTGTAGATCACCGGCAGCACGAACAGGGTGAACAGGGTACCGATAGCCAGACCTGCCACGATAACGATACCGATACTGAAACGCTGAGCCGCACCGGCACCTGCGGCGTAGAGCAGCGGGATCAGACCGGCAATCATGGCGGCTGTGGTCATCAGGATTGGGCGCAGACGCACCTTGGCGGCCTGCATCACAGCGTCCATCCGGTTCATGCCACGCAGCAACTGCTCTTCCTTCGCCACTTCACAGATCAGGATACCGTGCTTGGTAATCAGACCCACTAGCGTGATGAGGCCCACCTGGGAGTAGATGTTCATGGTGGCCAATCCCCATGCCAAGGCGATCAGCGCCCCACTGATGGCGAGCGGTACCGAGACCATGATGACCAGCGGGTCACGCACCGACTCGAACTGGATCGCCAGCACCAGGAAGATGATGGCCAGTGCCAACGCGAAGGTGGCATAGAGCGCATTGCCTTCGGTGACGAACTGACGGGCTTCACCCATGAAGTCGTAACGATAGCCTTGCGGCAGCTTCTCGTCGGCGACGGTCTGGAACCAGTTGATCGCATCACCCATGGCCACGCCCGGAGCCGGAACGGCGCCGATGGTGGCAGAGTTCAGCTGGTTGAAGTGGGGCAGAGCGCGGGGCTCACCGACCACTTCGATGCTGATCAGGCTGCCAAGCGGGATCGACTTGCCATCTGCAGCCCGCACGTAATAGCCCTTGATGGACTCCGGATTGAGACGGTATTTACGCTCAACCTGCGGGATCACCTCGTAGGAGCGGCCATCCAGGTCAATACGGTTGACGTAACCGTCCGCCATCATGGTGCCCATAGTGATGCCGATGTCCTGCATGGTGATGCCGTAGGCACCCGCCTTGTCCTTGTCGATCCGGATCTTCATGGTGGCAGAGTCGTAGTTCAGATCGAGATCCGAATAGACGAACTGACCGTTACCCTGAGCGGCAGCCAGAATTTCACCGGCCACCAGGAACAGGCTCTCGAAGCTGTTCGGGGTGGTGATGACGAACTGGATTGGCAGACCACCTGACGCTCCTGGCAGTTCCGGGAACTGGAAGGTGGTGACAGCCATACCCGGAATGTCTTTCACCAGATTGGCGACCCGATCCAGCACCTCTTTCTGGCTCGCTTCACGCTGACTCCAGGGCACCATGGAGGCGATACCGAACGCCTGGTTGGCGTTAAACACCCCGGAGAAAACCTGGGAGAAAGCGATCTCGGGCTGGTCATCCAGGATCTTGTTCACATCCGCCATGGTGTTTTCGATGTAGTCCAGGTTGGCGTTGGACGGTGCGGTACCCAGCACAGCCATTACCCCCTTGTCCTCTGACGGTGCCAGTTCGCTCGGAATGAACTTGAACAGCAGCGGCAGGCTGCCAAACACTATGATGGCGAACACTATGATGACGATGCGCTTTTTCATCACCGCATGGAGCATGCTGTCGTAGCGATCGGTCATCCGTTCCAGCAGATGGTGGACAGTGCTCTCGAACTTGCCCGGCTTTTCATTGGCCTTGAGCATCTTGGAGCACATCATCGGCGACAGGGTCAGGGCGATGATGCCCGAGACAAACACGGCGCCTGCCAGGGTCAGGGCAAACTCCTTGAACAGGGAGCCGGTGATGCCCCCCATCAAAGCGATAGGCGCGTATACCGCCGCCAAAGTGACCGTCATGGCGATGACCGGCACCGCGATCTCGCGGGTACCGATAATGGCAGCGCGGAACGGCTCTTCCCCCTCCTTGATATGCCGGTCGACGTTCTCCAGCACCACGATGGCGTCATCCACCACCAGACCGATCGCCAGCACCATCGCCAGCAGGGTCATCAGGTTTATCGAGAAGCCGAACATATCCATCATCATCACCACACCGATGAGACTGAGTGGGATAGTGATGATCGGGATGATGACCGCACGGAACGAGCCGAGGAACAGGGTGATGACCACCAGTACGATGGCGGCCGCCTCAAGGATTGTCTTGATTACCTCGTTGATGGACTCGTTGATCGCCACGGTGGAGTCATACATCACGTTGAGATGCATGGTGCTCGGCATGTTGCGTTCAAGACTCGGCAGCAGCGCCAGCACGTCATGGGCGATGTTGATGGGGTTGGCTGTCGGCGCGGCGTTGACCGCCATGACCACCGCTTCGCGACCGTTGGCGCTGGCACGATAGATGTCGTGGCTCTTCTCGAGGCTCACCTTGGCAATGTCGGAGAGGCGGATCACCTTGCCGTCACGGGTAGCAACGACCAGACGCTTCAGCTCGTCGACATCCTTGACCTGGGTCTCGGCGTTGCCGTTGAACAGGGTAAAGTAACCGGTCGCCTGACCTGTCGCGGACTGATAGTTGTTGCTGTTGAGCACCGTCATCACGTCGCTGGCAGTCAGGTTGAAGGCCGCCATCTTGGCCGGATCCAGCCATACCCGCAGGGCAAACTCGACACCGCCGTAGAGGTCAACCTTGGAGACCCCCCCCACGGTAAAGAGCTGCGGCTTGATAACCCGCTCCAGATAGTCGGTGATCTGGCTGGAGTTGAGCTCCGGGCTGGTGAAGCCGAGGTAGAGCACCGCCGTGGTTGAACCGGTGGAAGAGGTGACCGAGGGGTCTTCCGCCTCTTTCGGCAACTGGGAGCGCACCGAGTTCACCTTCGCCAGGATGTCGGACAGCGCGGCGTTGGGGTCGGTGTTGAGCTTCATGTACGCCGTGATGGTGGAGCTACCCAGCTGACTGGAGGAGGTCATGAAGTCGATGTTGTCGGCTTGCGCGACCGCCTGTTCCAGCGGCTGGGTGATGAACCCCTGGATCAGATCAGAACTGGCGCCATAGTAGCCAGTACTGACGGTGATCACCGTGTTGGTCACCTCGGGGTATTCCCGTACCTGCATCTTGAAGATGGCCTGAAAGCCCAGCAGGGCGATCAGGAAGCTGAGCGAGATCGCCAGCACAGGCCGTTTTATAAATATGTCAGTAAATCGCATCGCAGATCTCCGCGCTTACAGCATCGGGGTTTGTGCCGGAACGGCCAGGGCATCGTTCTTGACCACATGCACCTTGGTGTCGTTGCTCAGGCGAACCTGACCCGACAGTACGATCTGGTCACCGGCCTGGATGCCAGAGAGCACATGCACATCATTGCCACGGCGCTCACCAGCCTTGACCACGACCTGCTTGGCCCGCAGCACTTTCACCTTGTTACCCTCTTTGTCGGTCTCTTCGCCCTCTTTGAGCACGTAGACGTTCTGACCGTAAAGGGTGAAGGAGATGGCGGTTTGCGGGATCACAATCTGATCTTTCACCGTCGGCAGAATGATGCTGGCGCGGGCGAACATACCGGAACGCAGCTGACCGTCGTTGTTCGGGATGTCAGCCTGAACCTGGATCAGGCCGCTCTGGTAGTTGACCGCAGGCTCGATGGCGGTGATGTGGCCGTCAAACTGGGTTTGCGGATAGGCATCCACATTGATCTTGATGATCTGGCCCAGGGTGATTTTGGAGATATCGGTCTGGGGCACGGTGAAGCGCAGGCGCATCACGCTGGTATCTTCCAGGCGCACGATATCGGTGCCCGGCTGCAGATATTGACCAAGGAAGACGTTACGCAGGCCGACGACGCCGCTGAACGGCGCGCGAACCTCACGGCGAGCGATGGTCGCCTTCAGACTCTCGATATCCGCCTCCAGCGAGCGATAGGCCGCTTCAGCCTCATCCAGCTGCTCTTTGGAGATGGAGCTGGTCTTGTAGAGGTTCTGGAAACGATCGAACTTGGCTTTTGCCGCCGGCAGCTTGGCCTGGGAGGCGCGCAGATTGGCCCGCTCCACGGTGGAGTCCAGGCTCAGCAGCAGTTGGTCTGCCTTGACCGGTTTGCCCGACTCGAAGGTGATGGCATCGATGGTGCCAGCCAGCTCGGTAGAGAGAGTAACACCCTGATTAGGCTCGATAAAACCAATTGCCTCTATGGTCGGTACCCAATCCTGCGCCTTGGTCACCATGGCGGTGACAGGGAACTCGGGCTCCGGCCGGTTGGCCATATATTGGGCAATCATCTTCTGTTTGAACAAATTGAAGCCAATGACGCTGCCAAAGAGGGCAATCGCTATCAGCAACATAATGGCCATCCACTTTTTCATGAACAGGCTCCTGAGGTGGAAAAATTGGGGGATAAAATGGCATTCCAGCTGGCTCGGATCGCAGTTTCCAACTGCGATTCGGTCAACGTGATGTTATGTACCCTGCATTGCAGGGCCAGATGCATGACACTGTCCAGACTCAACACCTGGAGTGCCCGTATTGGTAAATCGATAAACAGTCCTTGTTCAACACCCAGTGCAAAAAATCGGTCCAGAGGCTCCCATGCCGCCAGGATAACGGGATTGGTTTCCAATTCAGCCCCTAGCGGGGAGCTCTCGTACTGCAATTTGCACTTGATGGCATTGGGCTCGTTAACAAAAATGGCATGAATATTGAGCCATAATTGGCGAAATTGTTGAAATGAAACTTTCTCGACGTCTACATCAACCATGACCATGGGCACACATTGAAGAATAGTGTGCTGATGCAGTTGCCGGATCAGGTCATCCTTGTCACCGAAGTAGCGATAGATGGTGCCGGTGGCAACATTGGCCTTCTTGGCGACTTCAGCAATCGACAGACCATGAAAACCCCGTTCACCCAGCACCTCATGGGCTGCGTTGAAGATGCTCTCTTTTTTATCCAGAATCATCAGTGTGACTTTCTATTGAATGAACGTTCATTCATTCTAGATGGGCATCAAATCAAGTCAAGGCAGCAAGACTATTTGAATCGAAAGGAGAGGTTGCGCCCCTCAGATCAGAAGGATAAGTGGGGATAAATGGAAAAAAAGTGCACAATATGCTTGAAAAAACAACGATCAGCAAACAAGCCGAAGAAAAGTGTAGACAAACATCAACCCATCATTAATAATGCGCCCCGTTCGACAGCGTAGCGCCCGTAGCTCAGCTGGATAGAGCGCTGCCCTCCGGAGGCAGAGGTCACAGGTTCGAATCCTGTCGGGCGCACCATTAAAAGTGCGCCGGTTAAACGGGCGTAGTTGTGGAACGAAAACAGCTGTGGTGGCTGTAGCTCAGTTGGTAGAGTCCCGGATTGTGATTCCGGTTGTCGTGGGTTCGAGCCCCATCAGCCACCCCATTTTACAGCTTGTCAGGTACGCGAAGGTGGCGGAATTGGTAGACGCGCTAGCTTCAGGTGTTAGTGCCCCCCGGGTGTGAGGGTTCGAGTCCCTCTCTTCGCACCATACTTGCTGTATGACGAGGATGACCATAAGGTCGTCTTTGTTTTTTGAAATAAACTATTTTGAAAGAAATAGCCTCGGTGATTAGCGCAGTCCGGTAGCGCATCTGGTTTGGGACCAGAGGGTCAAAGGTTCGAATCCTTTATCACCGACCACATTTAGAAAAACCTCGCTTCGGCGGGGTTTTTTGCTTTCTGGGCTCCGCTACGGCCCCTTCTCTTCGCCTGTTACGTCTGTTTACACTCTATCCAGGCAGAGCAGCCCGCCTTTCGGTTATGCTGCTACTTCTAGTCACTGACAACCGGATGTCATCGGCCCATTTCAGGCTTCTTTCCATGAACAACAAAATTTCCTTTGCTTGCACTCCCGCCATGCTGGCCGCCTTGCTGCTGGGGGGTTGTACCATCAAGCCGCCATCAACCGATGTGATGATAGACTCCATTGCTGCGCGACCGCAGGAGGAGCGAGCGCTCTCACCTCTGCTAACCAGCGGCGATTTTTGTGTCGCAGTGTCCCAGCAGAAGGTGTTGGCACTACCCTGCAGTGGAAAAGACGATCAGCTGTTCGAGTGGGATCTGGGCGAGTTGCGCCTGCAGGAGCTCTGCCTGCAAGCCAAGAGCAACAGCGAGTTGATGCTGGCACCTTGCGATGGTCAGGCGCAGTGGGAGTGGCAGAACGATCGTCTGTTCAACAGCAAGGTCTCTCGCTGCCTCGATGTGGCTGGCCGACGCCATACTCCCGGCACGCCGCTGCGGCTGGCCGATTGTTACGGCGGGGCGAATCAGAGTTTCAGCTGGCAGCGGCCCACCCCCTGGCTGGAAACGCTAAAAAAACAAAGCCTCACATGGTGAGGCTT
>NZ_JRGK01000352.1 GCF_000764645.1 Aeromonas finlandensis | reverse complement strand
GGGCGACTGCTGATCTTCAGCCGCCCGGAAGTGGCTGCCAGTCTGGGGGTGCAGGTGACCCACCTGCGCCAGTATGCCGAGATGCTGCGGATGCAGAGCCACGAGTTTGCCAACAAACTGAGCAGTCTCTCCGGCCTGCTGCAACTGGGTCATGTGGATCAGGCGGTGGAGCTGATCCAGCAGGAGAACGAAGCGTGCCAGACCATGTTGCAGGAGCTGCTGCGGATGATCGACAACAAGCCGGTGGCGGGGCTTATTCTCGGCAAGTTCAGCCGGGCCCGCGAGCTGGGGGTGACCCTGGAACTCGATCCCGACTCGGCGCTGGCGGAGTATCCGGCCTCGGTCTCTGCCGATCTCATCACCTTGATTGGCAACTTGCTGGATAACGGTTTGCAAGCGGCCTGGCTCAACCGTCAGCAGCGTCCACCCCGGGTGCTGCTCTCTCTGTGCGATGTGGGGCGGCGGTTGGTGATCGAGGTGGAGGACAGTGGCGAGGGGGTCGATGAAGATCTGGCCGATCATCTGTTCGATTACGGGGTGAGCCGCCAGAGTGGTGATCACGGGGTTGGCCTGTTCCTGGTCAAGGAGACGGTGGGTCGGCGTGAGGGTGTGATAGAATGGCGACGAACCGCCGAGCAGACCACCCTGTTTGGTATCTACTTGAATAAAAACCAATTAATGTGAGCCATGGACCCAATAATCACCCTTGTTATTGAAGATGATGATCGGATCGGTGCCATCTTGTCAGAACTGGTGGCGGCGACCCCCGGTTTCTCCCTGCTGGGCCGAGCCGGCACCCTGGCCCAAGCCGATGCCATGATGTCCGGTGTGGTGCCTCAGTTGCTGCTGGTGGATGTCTCTCTGCCCGATGGCTCCGGCCTCGAGTGGGTGAGCCGTCTGCGCAGCCACAACCGCGAGGCTTACGTCATCATGGTGACTGCCTCGCGGGATGTGGAGACCATCCAGCAGGCTCTCAATCTGGGGGTTCATGACTACGTCATCAAGCCACTGCGGCTGTTTCGCATCCAGCAGAGCCTGGACGAGATCCTGCAACTGCACAGCCGCCTCTGCGAGCGGGGTCGGCTGGAGCAGGAAGATCTCGACAAGCTGCTGGGCAAGGGGGGACGCTCCCAGATCAAGGAGATGCGTGTCACCCCCAAGGGGATCGACAGCATTACCCTGCGTCAGGTGCTGGATCTGCTGGCCGGTGAACCGGAGAACGTCTTCTCTACCGACACGGTGGCGCTGCGGTTGTCGCTCAGTCGCACCACGGCGCGCCGCTATCTGGAGTATCTGGAGTCGGAAGACCGGGTGGATGTGGATCTCAACTATGGTCAGCGGGGACGGCCGGAGCGGCGCTACCGCTGGCGTCGGGCCGGTTGAGGCGCCCACTGGCACGCATTGCAGAAACAACAAGGGAGCCATGGGCTCCCTTGTTGTTTCTGGAGGTTGTTCGTTCTCACGCGGTTTCCCGTTCGGCCACCGGCGTACGCCCCTTCAGCTGGGAGGCCATCACCCCGCCCAGGATCAGTCCGCCACCCAGCAGGTGATAGCCGTGGATCGGCTCTCCCAGACTGATGACAGCGATGAGTGCGGTGCAGAGCGGTAGCAGGTTCATAAAGACCGAGGTACGGGCGGCCCCGAGGCAGACGATGGCCCGCATCCAGCAGTAGGGGGGGATCAGGGAGGAGATCAACCCGGCAAACAGCACCAGCCCCAATCCTTCGGCAGGCACTGCCAGCGAGTCGGCGCAGAGGGCGACCGGGATCAGCAGCAATACCGCCAGCAGGATCTGCAGATAGAGGTTGAGCCAGGGGCCAAACGGCAGATGCCAGCGGCGAACCAGCAGACCATAGAGGGCATAGCTGACAGAGCCCAGCAACATCATGCCATCGCCCGGATTGATGCCATCGTGCAGCAGCGCCAGCGGCTGGCCCTTGCTCAGCAGCCAGAAGACCCCGAACAGGGAGATGAGCATGCCTGCCAGTGCCTGCTTGCCGGGATGCTGACTAAAGAACATGGCCCCCAGCAGCAGGGTCAGCATCGGGATGAGCGAGCCAATCACCCCCATGTTGGTGGCCGAGGTGCTGTGGGCGGCGTAATAGGCCAGACACTGGAACAGCACCATGCCGAGCGCCGCCAGTACCAGCAGCTTGCCAAACCAGGGGCGAATTTCGTGACGGCGGCGCCACAACTGGGGCAAGCAGAAGGGGGTCAGCGCCAGGGCGGCGATCAGCCAGCGGTAGAAAGAGATGGCGGCCGGGTCGACCACACTGGCGGCCGCCTTGGAAACCACGGTATTGGTAGCCCAGATCAGTACCGCCATCAGCGGAAAGAGAAGGGGAGAGAAGATTCGCATCAGAGGCTCCTTATAAACAGGGGGGCAAGTCTACCCTTGTCTTTATATTATCAAGTAGCGTAAAACAGACAGATGACCCAGCAGAAAAGACAACTCTTTCTGATGCACCTTATTCCGACCCAAACGGGCTGCGTTCGCCCGCACCCGCTGGCTGCCTTTGGTCTGCGCCAGAGAGAGTGTCAAAAGGGCGCTGCATTGCTCTCTCTCCTCTCTTTCGCTGGCAACGGGCGCTGATGGCCACCCACCACTTTCAGCCGGTAGATGTCGATCTGCCCGCCCCCAATCCGCTCTATTTCAGCTACCAGCAGGTGCTGGCCGACAGCGCAACCCTGTTGCACGCCCACCCCTGGGGCCAGCTCAACATGATCAGTCTGGGGAGCATGGAGATAGTGCTGGGGGATCAGCGGCTGGTGGCCCCTGCCGACTACCTGATCTGGGTGCCAGCGGATCTGGAACACACCTCCTACAACGAACAGGCCCTCGACTACACCTCTATTTACGTCAGCCACGCGCTGGCGGCCAAGCTGCCGCCAGAGCCCAGATTGCTGCTGCTCACCCCGCTGATCCGCGCCCTGCTGAACGATTTTTGCGAACGGCGGGTTGGCTATATGGCGGATGAGTGGGATCAGCACCAAGCCGAGTTGCTGGTGGAGCGACTGGCGCGCACCCGCTGTCAGGAGAGCTACCTGCCGATGAGTCAGGACAAGCTGCTGGCCCCCATGTTGGCGGTGCTGCACAGCGATCCTGCCGATCCCCGCACCTTGGCCCAGTGGGCCGGGCAGTTGCACACCACCGAACGAACTCTGGCACGGCGCTGCCTGCGGGAGCTGGGGATGAGCTTTGGTCAGTGGCGGGCCCGGCTGCGGCTGCTCAAGGCACTGGCCTGGCTCAAGGGAGACATGCCCATTCAGGAGATCAGCTGGCGGCTCGGCTATGGATCCACCTCCGCGTTCATTGCCATGTTCAACCGGGAGCTGGGCTGCTCCCCCCAGCGTTACCGCCAGCAGTCGGGTCGATAACAACGGGCGGGACGTGTCATCTGGTGAAGCAAAGCAACAAGGGCGCCCGCAGGCGCCCTCTCTGATGGCATGTGCTCGCATTAGAAGAAGCCGAGCGGGTTGATGTCGTGGCTCACCAGCAGGTTCTTGGTGTTCTGGTAGTGGTCCAGCATCATCTTGTGGGTCTCGCGGCCGATCCCCGACTTCTTGTAACCGCCAAAGGCGGCGTGTGCCGGATAGGCGTGGTAGCAGTTGACCCAGACCCGACCTGCCTGAATGCCGCGCCCCATGCGCCAGGCCAGATTGCTGTCGCGGGTCCACAGGCCTGCCCCCAATCCGTACTGGGTGTCGTTGGCAATGGCCAGTGCATCGGCTTCGTCCTTGAAGGTGGTGACCCCGAGCGCTGGCCCGAAGATCTCCTCCTGAAACACCCGCATCTTGTTCTGGCCGGAGAAGATGGTGGGCTGGATGTAGAAGCCCCCCTCCAGTCCGCTCACCTTGGCCGGGCCGCCGCCGATCAGCATTTTGGCCCCTTCGCCGCGGCCGATCTCCATGTAGCCCAGGATCTTGTCGAACTGCTCGCGGGACGCCTGCGCGCCCACCTGAGTGGCGGTATCGAGGGGGTTGCCCTGAACGATGGTGCGAGCGCGGGCCAGCACCTTGTCCATAAAGTCGTCGTAGATGCTGGCTTGCACCAGCGCGCGGGAGGGGCAGGTGCACACCTCGCCCTGGTTGAAGAAGGTCATCAGCATCCCTTCCACCGCCTTGTCGATGTAGCTGCTCTCGTGCTGCATCACGTCGGCGAAGTAGATGTTGGGGGATTTGCCCCCCAGCTCCACGGTGGAGGGGATCAGCTTGTCGGCGGCGCAGCGCAGGATATGGGCGCCCACTTCGGTCGAACCGGTAAAGGCCAGTTTCTGGATCCGGTTGCTGGTGGCCAGCGCCTGACCCGCCTCGGCGCCGAAGCCGTTGACCACGTTGACCACGCCGGGGGGCAGGATCTCCTTGATGAGATCCATCATCAACATGATGGTGACCGGGGTCTGCTCGGCGGGCTTGAGCACGCTGCAGCAGCCTGCCGCCAGCACCGGAGCCAGCTTCCAGGCTGCCATCAACAGCGGGAAGTTCCACGGGATGATCTGGCCGACCACGCCGATGGGCTCCTTGAAGTGGTAACTGACGGTGTTCTGATCCAGCTCGGCGGCCGACCCCTCCTGAGCGCGGATACAGCCAGCGAAGTAGCGGAAGTGATCCACCACCAGCGGCAGGTCGGCCGCCAGAGTCTCGCGTACCGCCTTGCCGTTCTCCCAGGTTTCGGCGACGGCGAGTACCTCTATGTTCTGCTCGATGCGATCGGCGATACGCAGCAACAGGTTGCTGCGCTCGGTGACGCTGGTCTTGCTCCAGCTGGCAAATGCCTTGTGGGCGGCATCCAGCGCCAACTCGATATCGGCGGCGTCGGAGCGGGCGACCTCGCAGAACACCTTGCCATCCACCGGCGAGATGTTCTCGAAATAGCGGCCGGCGCGCGGCGCCACCCACTCACCACCGATAAAGTTGTCGTAACGGGATTTGAAGCTGACCAGGGCACCTGCCTGACCGGGAGCGGTATAAATCATCGCATCATCCTTTATGTGTGTGGTCCTGACCGGGCTGGCTGACAGACCGGTTGCCAGCTGATATCGCAAGGGGCGTGCCAAAGGGTCTGACCAGCAGGCGAAAGGTTAAAAAAACGTTATCAAATGGGGTGCGCAGGCGTATCTTGGTTAACCAATGACCACGACTGTGGCGATAAGACTGTGCCGTTTCTGGACAGTGGCCGAGACAGTCGTGCTGTTTGTGAACAGGAGGCGTGATGAGTGAGTCACTTCAACCCGGTCCCAGCCCCATCCTGCGTTCCTGGCAGCGTTGCCTGCATCAGGGGCTGAGCCGCCAGCAGAGCGCCGATCTGGATCTGCTGCCTCAAGGGGAACTGTCGGCCCGTCAGGAGCAGCACAGGGCGCTGATCGCCTGCTTCCAGCGCTTTGTGCTGCCGCTGTTTGGCCAGCTGCTGGCGGGTCGCCCCTGTCGCCTGTTGTTGTGTGACGGTGAGGGAGCCATTCTGGCCGCCAGTGGAGACGACGGCTTCGCCCGCCATGCCGAGCGTATCTTTTTACGCAGCGGCGCCCGTTGGGGGGAGGCGAGCAAGGGCACCAATGCCATCGGTACTGCGCTGGCCGAGCAGAGCGAAGTGCAGGTGCTCGGCAATCAGCATTTCTTCGCCCAGCACAGCTTCCTCAGTTGCAGCGCCTGTCCGCTGCTCGGGCCGGATGGACAATTGCTGGGGGTGCTCGATATCTCCACCGATGCGGCCCACCACGGCGGCGACATGCTGGGCACGGTGCGACTGCTGGCCATGACCCTCGAAAACGCACTCTTGGCGCGTCAGCCGGGCTGGCTGGTGGATCTCGATCCCCAGAGTCTCTGGTCCGCCCGCCTGTTGCTGGGTGAGGGGGGCGAGCTGCTCGGCGCCAACCGGGCAGGCCGACTCTGGCTTGGCCAGCACCCTTTCGACGGCAGGCAGCTGCTGCGCGAGGGGCGTGGCTTGCGGCTGGTGCCAGAAGCGGACGCGCCACCTTCCTGCACCGCACTACAGGATCACTCAAGCCCGTTATCGCATCCGCAGCAGGTGCCGCTCAAGATGCTGGAGCGCGGCATCTCGCTGCTCATCGAGGGGGAGACCGGCAGTGGCAAGGAGCATCTGGTGCGGGCCCTGCACCGAGCGTCGAGTCGGCGGGATCAGCCACTGGTGTGCGTCAACTGCGGCGCGCTGCCAGCAGATCTGGTGGAAGCCGAGCTGTTTGGTTATGTGGGTGGAGCCTTCAGCGGTGCCCGTAGCCAGGGCAGTCAGGGTTATCTGCGCGCAGCCCACGGCGGCATGCTGATGCTCGATGAAATTGGTGAACTGCCGCTGCAGGCGCAAACCCGGCTGCTGCGGGTATTGCAGGAGCGCAGCGTCACCCCGGTTGGCAGCCACAAGCCCGAGGTGGTGGATTTCTGGCTGGTCAGCGCCAGCCACCGGGATCTGGCGGCCATGGTGCAGAGTGGCGCATTTCGCGAAGACCTCTATTACCGGATCTGCGGATGGCGCCAGCAGCTGATGCCGCTGCGCCGTTGGCCTGCCGCTGAGCGTCTGGGGCTGATCCAGCGACTGCTGGCGGAGATGGATCCGACCCTGCGTCTGACCCACGATGCGGAGCAACAGCTGTTGGCCCATCCGCTGCCCGGCAACGTGCGTCAGCTCAAGCAGGCACTGGAAGTGGCCTGCGTGCTGGCAGAGGGGCTAGGCTGGATTGAACCCGCCCACCTGCATCTGCCCAGTGTGGCCACAGAGCCCGGCGCCTTGCCGATGGGGGAGGCGACCAGCTTGCGTGAACAAACCCGGCGGCAGGTACAGCAAACGCTGGCGGCATGCGGCGGCAATGTGAGCGAGGCCGCGCGCCAGCTGGGGATCAGCCGCACCACCCTCTACCGGACGCTGCGCGAAGCCCCTTGAGTGCTCACTCCCCCTCATCGGTCGTTTTCAAGACGCACATGACGGCTGGAGCCCTGCCCATCCAGCCGCTATGATGCGCCCTTGCCGGGGCATTGCGCCCTGTTGATCCAACTATTGAGGAGTTTTCTGCCATGTCACAACACATCGGTGCATTGACCCTGCTGGTCGCCGATTACGATCGGGCCATTCGCTTTTTTACCGAGGGACTTGGCTTCGCGCTCCTGGAAGACACCCGGCTCGATGAACCGGGCAAACCGGGCAAGCGCTGGGTACGGGTTGCACCCAAAGGCGCCCCCGGTTCGGCGCTGCTGCTGGCTCGCGCCGCCACGCCCGAGCAACAGGCCGCCATCGGCCAGCAGGGCGGCGGTCGGGTGTTCCTGTTTCTCGAGACCGATGACTTCTGGGGGGATTACCAGCGCATGCAGGCGTACGGAGTGCATTTTTGTGAACAGCCACGTAGCGAGCCATACGGTATGGTGGTGGTGTTCGAGGATATCAGTGGCAACCGCTGGGATCTGCTGCAACTCGCTGCTGCCAACTGAATCTGAAAACGTTTATCATCCCGCCTGTCATAAAGTCATAAAAGTGTCACAGAAAGTTCTAATAATTGGCGCACCCATCTTCACAGAGGAGAGAGAAGGGAATGGCTAAGCGAATTCTGGTGGTCGAGGACGAAGCACCGATCCGCGAAATGCTCTGCTTCGTGCTGGAGCAGAAGGGATATGAGACGATTGAAGCGGAAGATTACGCCGATGGACTGGCAAAGGTGCGCGAACCCTACCCCGAACTCATCGTGCTGGACTGGATGATGCCGGGCGGCAGTGGCATCCAGTTTATCAAGCAGCTCAAGCAGGATGAGGTGACGCGCCAGATCCCGGTGGTGATGCTCACCGCTCGCGGTGAAGAGGAGGACAAGGTACGTGGTCTGGAGGCCGGTGCCGACGACTACATCACCAAGCCGTTCTCTCCCAAGGAGCTGACCGCACGCCTCCATGCGGTGATGCGCCGCGTCTCTCCGACCTCGGTCGACGAGGTGATCGAGGTGCAGGGGCTGAAGCTTGATCCGGTTTCCCACCGGGTCAGTGCCGAAGAGAAGGCGCTCGACATGGGGCCGACCGAATTCAAGCTGCTGCACTTTTTCATGACCCACCCCGAGCGGGTCTATAGCCGTGAACAGCTGCTCAATAATGTCTGGGGTACCAATGTGTACGTCGAGGACAGAACCGTGGATGTGCATATTCGCCGCCTGCGCAAGGCGATCGAAGAGACCGGGCACGACAGATTGATCCAGACGGTGCGTGGAGCCGGATACCGCTTCTCAACCCGTCTCTAGAGGCCGTTATGTTGCAACCTTACGCCTGGCGGCGACAGCTGTGGCGGATGGCGTTTTTCTATTCGCCCTTCGCATTGGTCGGCTGGTTGATTGATCACCTCTCTCTCTGCCTGTTGGTGGCGGCAGTGCTCCATCTGGGCTGGCACTATCGCTTTCAGAAACGGCTGTCGGACTGGCTGTGGCATGATCGCAGTCTGGTGCCTCCCAACGGCAGCGGCAGTTGGGAGCATATTTTCAACGGCATCTACAAGTTGCAGCAGCGACACCGGGCCCGGCGCCGCGAGCTGGCGGGGCTGATCCGCCGTTTTCGGGAAGGGGCCGAGGCGTTGCCCGATGCCGCCGTGGTGTTTCGCACCGACGGCAGCATCCTCTGGTGCAACCGGTTGGCGGAGCAACTGCTCGGTTTTCGCTGGCCGGAGGATGCCGGTCAGCATATCGGCAACCTCATTCGCAATCCCGCTTTTGCCGCCTATCTGGGCAAGGGGGCCTATGACGAGCCCCTCGAGCTGGCCTCACCGGTCAACGAAGAGAAGTTTCTCGAGTTTCGCATCATGCCCTATGCCGAAGATCAGGCGATGCTGGTGGTGCGGGATGTCACCCGCTTGCGCAGCCTCGAGAAGACCCGCAAACACTTCGTCTCCAACGTCTCCCACGAGCTGCGCACCCCGCTGACAGTGCTCAAGGGCTATCTGGAGATGACCGAGGAGCCGCCCCCGCCCGCCATGTGGGCCAAGGCGCATCGGGTGATGATGGAGCAGACCATCCGGATGGACAACCTGGTCAATCAGCTGCTCACCCTGTCGCGTATCGAGGCGGCCCCCTCGGTGGATCTCTCCCATCTGGTGGATATGCCCGCCATGCTGGGGCTGCTGGAGCAGGAGGCGCGGGCACTCTCCGGTGAGCGGGCCCACCAGATCGAATTTATGGTGCAGCCTGACCTGCTGGTGCGCGGGGATCAGGAGCAGC
>NZ_JRGK01000351.1 GCF_000764645.1 Aeromonas finlandensis | reverse complement strand
GGGTACGCTCTCCGACGGGGAGTTGGAAAGCCAGATAATGAGCGACCGTATCAACCGTAATTCGGGCAGGGAATCCTGGCACCAAGGTCAAAGCCGCCAGTTCGGAGGCAAACACTAACAAACCGTCAAACTCGGCATAATAGAGTGGTTTCTCACCAAATGGATCGCGTGCCAGCAGCAACTCCCTACGCTCACGATCGTAGTAGGCAAGTGCAAACATTCCCTCGAGCCGGGTGAGAAAGTCAGCCCCTTCCCGCACCAGACCATTGACTAGGATCTCGGTATCAGAATGGCCGGTAAATGATATGCCAGCGTCTCTAAGACGCCCCCCCAACTCGAGATGGTTGTAGATCTCTCCATTAAATACGATACAGCCCCGCTGTTGTGCATCATGCATTGGTTGATGCCCGGCAGGCGATATATCCAGAATACTCAATCGACAATGCGCCAGAACACAGCATCCGTCATCCGACTCCCAAATCCCCCAGTCGTCGGGCCCTCGATAGGTAATAGCATCCACCATTCTATTAGCCTGCTGTTTCAACCACGCAGGCTCATGATTACCATGAATACTCATTATTCCGGCTATACCGCACATTTTTATAACTCCATAAAGGTAAACCAACCCATAATGTCATTCATGAGACATCACATAATTATCAACTATCATGCGATGGTTTTTCCAGAACGAATAGCACACCAGCAACTTCCATATCTTCCCACGCCAGTGATGCATATTCATCTGCGAAATCAAAAGAGACTTCCTGAATATATTCTTTATTGTTCTTCATATATTCCTCTTCAGCAACAATCCTGAAGCCATGTTGTAGAAAAACCTGTCGATAATCACTATACCGCAACTGATTTCCATGTAAAAAGTGGCCAGCATTAGCATAATATTCACACCACTCTGACTTACCTATTTTCAGGAAATCAAGTGGACGTGAAAAATCCCGGTGGTCTCTGAGGTCAATCCAGTGAAAAGCAAAACCACCTGATGCTAATAAATCATATGTCTTGGCTACGAATGAATGAATATCTACAACATGCTCCATTACGGCACACGAATAACATACATCGTATTTTTCATCATCATTGAAGTCTTCAAGCTTTATATCAGGAAAGTAATTTAGTCTAGTACCATGATGATCACTAAGATTGAGTAATTCAATATCATTATTAAATTCAACATCATCATTTACATTGTATGGAACATTGAAAAGTCCCATCAAAGCTTTAATCATTGAAACATGATCATTGAAAGGATATATTTCGCCTAGTCCAGGAAATGGCTCGATCGAGGTCCACTCGCCTCCCCATCGTAATAGACTATATATCTCAATTCCAAGAGAATGACCAGAGCCTATATGTAAAAATCGCCCCACAGGTCTTGAAATATATCTTTTACGGTATTTTTCGAATTCATTACCACGCGATATGTGAT
>NZ_JRGK01000350.1 GCF_000764645.1 Aeromonas finlandensis | reverse complement strand
GTTGAGGCAGTTGAGGCAGTTGAGGCAGTTGAGGCAGTTGAGGCAGTTGAGGCAGTTGAGGCAGTTGAGGCAGTATCAGAATTCATTAAAAGAAAAGCCGGGACAAGCCCGGCTTTTTCTTTATCACTCAGCAGCTGCTTCAGCAGCTGCCGGGCGGTCTACCAGCTCAATATAAGCCATAGGGGCGTTGTCGCCTGCACGGAAACCGCATTTCAGAATGCGAGTATAACCGCCGGCGCGCTCCAGGTAGCGCGGGCCCAGTTCATTGAACAGCTTAGCCACGATCGCGTTATCGCGAGTACGGGCAAATGCCAGGCGACGATTAGCAACGCTATCAGTCTTGGCAAGGGTGATCAGCGGTTCAACTACACGACGCAGCTCTTTTGCCTTAGGCAGAGTCGTCTTGATGATCTCATGACGAACCAGGGAGCTGGCCATGTTGCGGAACATTGCCTGACGATGGCTGCTGTTCCGGTTCAGTTGACGACCACTCAAACGATGGCGCATGACCTTATCCTTCTAACTAAATCTGTGAAACCCGTAATCTGGATTACTCGTCAGCGATGCTGGCGGGCGGCCAGTTCTCAAGGCGCATGCCCAGAGACAGACCACGGGAGGCCAACACGTCCTTGATCTCAGTCAGGGACTTCTTACCGAGGTTAGGAGTTTTAAGCAACTCAACTTCGGTACGCTGTACCAGATCACCAATATAGTGGATAGCTTCTGCCTTCAGACAGTTCGCAGAACGAACTGTCAGCTCCAAATCATCGACAGGACGTAGCAGAATCGGATCAAACTCGGGTTTCTCTTCTTTCTTCTCGGGCACGCTGACATCGCGCAGATCCACGAAGGCTTCCAGTTGCTCGGCCAGAATAGTGGCAGAACGACGGATGGCTTCTTCAGGATCCAGGGTACCATTGGTCTCCATGTCGATGACCAGCTTGTCCAAGTCGGTACGCTGTTCCACACGTGCTGCCTCAACATTGTAGGCAATACGAACGATGGGGCTGAACGCGGAGTCCAGCAGCAGGCGACCAATAGGACGCTCTTCGTCATCGTTGTGAACACGAGCAGAAGCAGGCACATAACCACGACCGCGCTGAACTTTCAGGCGCATGCTGATTTCAGCATTGGCACCAGTCAGGTGGCAGATTACATGCTCCGGGTTTACGATCTCGACTTCATCACCGTGAGTGATATCACCAGCGGTAACGGGGCCTGTTCCAGACTTGGTCAGGGACAGAGTTACCTCGTCCTTGCCTTCCAGCTTCACAGCGATACCTTTCAGGTTGAGCAGGATTTCAAGAATGTCTTCCTGTACACCTTCTTTGCTGCTGTACTCATGCAGTACCCCGTCAATTTCGACTTCAGTAACTGCACAACCGGGCATAGATGACAGCAAAATACGACGCAGGGCGTTGCCCAGCGTGTGACCAAAGCCACGCTCAAGTGGCTCAAGAGTCACTTTCGCATGAGTCGGGCTAACTTGCTCGATGTCAACTAGCCGCGGTTTAAGAAAATCTGTTACAGAACCCAGCATTGTGTCCTCTCTTTAGAAGCTAGCTTTACTTGGAGTAAAGCTCGACGATCAGCTGTTCGTTAATGTCGGCAGACAGGTCGGAACGCTCTGGCAGACGCTTGAAAGCACCTTCCATTTTAGCGGCGTCAACCTCTACCCAAGTCGGCTTCTCACGCTGACCAGCAACTTCCAGGGAAGCTTTGATACGCGCTTGCTTCTTAGCCTTCTCACGAACGCAGATCACGTCCTCAGGGGAAACCTGGAAAGAAGGAATGTTCACAACGCGACCGTTTACCATGATGGCCTTGTGGCTCACCAGCTGACGAGATTCAGCACGGGTAGCGCCGAAGCCCATACGGTAAACAACGTTGTCCAAACGACCTTCCAGCAGCTGCAACAGGTTTTCACCGGTGTTACCCTTTTGACGGGCAGCGTCGCGGTAGTAGTTGCGGAACTGTTTTTCCAATACGCCGTAGATACGACGAACTTTTTGTTTCTCGCGCAGCTGAACACCGTAGTCGGACAGACGCGCTTTACGCGCACCGTGCTGACCAGGGGCGGTGTCAATCTTGCACTTAGAATCAATCGCACGAACACCAGACTTCAGGAAGAGGTCGGTGCCCTCACGACGGCTAAGCTTAAGCTTAGGACCGATATATCTTGCCATCTTCTTTCTCCAACAATCCTAGACCAAGTTGCTACTGCGTTATACGCGGCGCTTCTTGGGAGGACGACAACCGTTGTGCGGGATCGGAGTCACATCAGTAATATTAGTGATGCGGAAACCAGCCGCGTTCAGAGCGCGGATGGAAGACTCACGACCGGGACCCGGACCTTTGACCATGACTTCCAGGTTCTTCACGCCGTATTCTTTGGCGATCTCACCAGCACGCTCAGCAGCTACCTGGGCAGCAAACGGAGTGGACTTACGGGAACCACGGAAACCTGAACCACCGGAGGTAGCCCATGACAGAGCATTGCCCTGACGGTCAGTAATGGTCACGATTGTGTTGTTGAAAGATGCATGAACGTGCGCAATACCGTCGCTCACTTGCTTTTTAACGCGCTTGCGAGCACGAGTCGGAGTTTTAGCCATTTTCTACCTTCCCGTTACTTCTTGATAGCCTTGCGCGGACCCTTACGGGTACGAGCGTTGGTCTTGGTACGTTGACCACGAACAGGCAGGCTACGACGGTGACGCAAACCACGGTAGCAACCCAGATCCATCAATCGCTTGATGTTCATGGAAATCTGACGACGCAGGTCACCTTCAACGGTGAATTTACCTACTTGTTCACGCAGACTCTCGATCTGAGCTTCGTCCAGGTCTTTAATTTTCACATTCTCAGCGATACCGGCTGCGGCACAGATGGCCTTGGAGCGGGTACGACCGACGCCATAAATCGCAGTCAACGCAATGACTGCATGCTTATGGTCAGGAATGTTAATGCCAGCGATACGGGCCACTATTCACTCCTACATATAGTAGATTACGACCACCACAAAGCCCGTGAGCGGATACGTGGCGGTCAACCAATACACAACAAAAGTTGGCTGGCTATATTAGCCAGCACAACTATTTGTTGCAAGTACTAACCGTAAAAAATTAGCCTTGGCGCTGTTTATGCTTTGGCTCGCTGCAAATCACACGCACCACACCGTGACGCTTGATGATTTTGCAGTTACGGCAGATTGCCTTAACGGAAGCACGAACTTTCATTGCTTAACTCCGTAACTACGCCGACCTTTAGCGGCCGTAGCCCTTCAGGTTGGCCTTCCTCAGGACGTCGCCATATTGATGAGACATCATATGGGTTTGTACCTGAGCCATGA
The DNA here is from genome assembly GCF_000764645.1 of Aeromonas finlandensis. Lineage (GTDB taxonomy): Bacteria > Pseudomonadota > Gammaproteobacteria > Enterobacterales > Aeromonadaceae > Aeromonas > Aeromonas finlandensis. Next base: position 65,577 of record NZ_JRGK01000350.1, on the reverse strand, counting down.
AGTCCATGATAACTACCACGATAATCAGCAGCGAAGTGCCACCGAAGTAGAACTGTACGTTCCAGGCAGTCATCAAGAACTGGGGTACCAGACAGATAAAGGTTATATAGAGCGCACCTGCCAATGTCAGGCGAGTCATAACCTTATCGATGTAACGTGCTGTCTGCTCGCCCGGGCGAATCCCCGGGATAAAGGCTCCACTCTTCTTCAGATTATCTGCTGTTTCGCGTGGGTTGAACACCAGCGCGGTATAGAAGAAACAGAAGAAGATAATGGCTGCTGCATACAGCATCTCGTAAAGCGGTTGACCCGGCTGCAGGACCATAGAGACCTGTTGCAGGATATCAGCTACTTTACCCTCACCCTGACCAAACCAAGAGGTAATGGTTCCCGGGAAGAGGATGATACTGGATGCGAAAATCGCAGGAATCACACCAGCCATATTCACTTTCAACGGCAGATGTGTGCTTTGCGCGGCGAATACCTGGCGGCCTTGTTGACGCTTGGCATAGTTAACGACGATACGACGCTGACCACGTTCCACGAACACCACAAAGTAAGTCACTGCGAAAACAATCAAGCCCAGCAACAACAACAGCAGGATGTGCAATTCCCCTTGACGTGCCTGTTCGGCCGTAGCGCCAATGGCATGCGGCAGACCAGCAACGATACCCGTGAAAATAATCAACGAGATACCATTACCAATCCCACGCTCGGTAATCTGTTCACCCAACCACATCAAAAACATGGTACCGGTGACCAGACTCACAACCGCTGTGAAATAGAAGCCCAAACCCGGATGAGACACGAGTCCATGCATCATATTCGGCAGACCGGTTGCAATACCAATGGCCTGGAAAGTTCCCAAAACCAGCGTGCCCCAACGGGTATATTGGCTAATCTTGCGACGGCCGGATTCACCTTCTTTCTTGAGTTCAGCAAGAGCGGGGTGAACCACTGTCAGCAGCTGGATAATGATCGATGCCGAAATATACGGCATGATCCCCAACGCAAGAATAGAAGCACGCGAGAGTGCACCACCACTGAACATGTTGAACATCTCAATGATGGTGCCCTTCTGTTGTTGGAACAACTCGGCCAGTACGGCGGCGTCAATACCAGGAATCGGCACATAAGAGCCTGCACGGAAAACGATAATCGCCCCGAGAACGAAGAGCAGACGGCTCTTCAGTTCACTCAGACCACCCTGTGCTTTAACATCCAATCCTGGTTTCTTAGCCATTGTACTGATTATTCCTCGATTTTACCGCCAGCGGCTTCGATGGCTGCGCGTGCACCTTTGGTGACGGACAGACCACGAACAGTCACAGCACGGTCAATGTTGCCAGACAGAACAACTTTAGCGAACACGATGTTCTTGGTAACAACACCGGCTTGCTTCAGAGTGCTCAAATCGACCACATCACCTTCTACCATGGCGATTTCGTTCAGACGCACTTCGGCAGAAACCAAAGATTTGCGTGAGAAGAAACCGAACTTCGGCAGACGGATTTTCAAAGGCATCTGGCCACCTTCGAAGCCGTTGCGGACTTTGCCGCCACCGGAACGAGAGGTTTGGCCTTTAACACCACGACCACCAGTCTTGCCCAGGCCGGAGCCGATACCACGACCACGACGTTGTTTTTCAGGCTTGGAACCAGCGGCCGGAGACAGAGTGTTCAGACGCATGCTTAGCCCTCCACCTTAACCATGTAATAAACCTGGTTGATCATGCCGCGTACGCAGGGAGTATCTTCCAGCTCAACGGTGTGACCAATGCGACGCAGACCCAGACCACGCAGAGTCGCCTTGTGCTTTGGCAGACGGCCGATAGAGCTGCGAGTTTGAGTTACTTTTACAGTGTTAGCCATGTCGCATTACCCCAGAATTTCTTCAACGCGCAGACCACGCTTGGCAGCGATCTGGGCCGGGGATTGACCCTGTACCAGAGCGTCTACAGTTGCGCGAACAACGTTGATTGGGTTGGTGGAACCGTAGGTCTTAGCCAGCACGTTGTGGATACCAGCAACTTCCAGAACGGCACGCATAGCGCCGCCTGCGATGATACCAGTACCTTGTGAGGCAGGCTTCATGAACACGGTGGAACCGGAGTGAACACCGCGCACCGGGTGGTGCAGAGTGCCATTGTTCAGTTCAACTTTGTTCAGATTACGCTTAGCCTGTTCCATTGCTTTTTGAATAGCAGCCGGAACTTCACGGGCTTTACCGTAACCGTAACCTACACGGCCGTTACCATCACCCACCACGGTCAACGCGGTGAAGGACATGATACGACCACCTTTAACAGTTTTCGAAACACGGTTTACTGCAATGAGCTTTTCTTGCAGTTCGCCGGCTTGAGATTCGACTTTAGCCATCTTCGACTCCTAGCTTAGAACTGAAGACCAGCGTCACGTGCGGCAGCTGCCAGGGCAGCGATGCGACCGTGATACTTGAAACCGGAACGATCGAAAGATACGTTCTGAACGCCTTTGGCAATTGCACGCTCAGCGATAGCTTTACCTACAGCGGTAGCAGCATCTGCGTTACCGGTGTATTTGATAGCTTCACTGATGGCTTTCTCTACTGTGGAAGCAGAGGCCAGAACTTCGGAACCGTTGGCTGCAATAACCTGCGCATAGATATGACGCGGGGTACGGTGAACAACCAGACGGGTAGCTCCCAGTTCCTGCATCTTTTTCCGAGCACGAGTAGCACGACGGAGACGAGCTGCTTTCTTGTCCATAGTGTTACCTTACTTCTTCTTAGCTTCTTTAGTACGCACTTGCTCGTTGGCATAGCGTACACCCTTGCCCTTGTAGGGCTCCGGAGCGCGGTAAGCACGGATATCGGCGGCGACTTGGCCAACCAGCTGCTTGTCGACGCCACGCAGAACGATTTCTGTAGCAGTCGGGCACTCAGCGGTCACACCAGCCGGCAGCGCATGCTCTACCGGGTGAGAGAAGCCCAGAGCCAGCGCAACAGCATTGCCCTTGATGGAGGCTTTATAACCTACACCAACCAGCTGCAGCTTGCGCTCGAAGCCTTGGGTAACACCGATTACCATGTTGTTGACCAATGCACGGGCAGTACCGGCCTGAGCGTCAGCACCAGCGATGCTGTCGCGCGGGGCGAACTTCAGTACATTGTCTTCTTTGGTCACTTCTACACCGGCGTGAATAGAGCGAACCAGAGAACCTTTACCACCTTTGATGGTCAGTTCCTGGCCGTTCAGAGTCACCTCTACGCCAGCAGGAATAGTGACGGGTGCCTTAGCAACACGAGACATTTCCTACCTCCTATTAAGCGACGTAGCAGATGATCTCACCGCCCATGCTTGCTTTGCGAGCAGCACGGTCAGTCATCACACCTTTAGACGTGGACACGATAGCAACACCGAGACCGCCCATAACTTTCGGCAGATCATTAGTGCGCTTGTAAATACGCAGGCCTGGACGGCTTACGCGTTGGATCAGTTCTACAACTGGCTTGCCCTGGAAATATTTCAGTTCAATTTCCAGTTCCGGCTTCACGTCACCAGCTACGGAGTAGCCAGCGATGTAACCTTCTTCTTTCAGCACTTTGGCAATAGCCACTTTCAGCTTGGAAGAAGGCATGGAAACCGCAACTTTGCTCGCCGCCTGACCGTTACGGATGCGGGTCAGCATATCCGCGATCGGATCTTGCATGCTCATAAGTCTAACTCCCGAGATTCGTTACCAAGAAGCCTTCTTCAGGCCCGGAATTTCGCCCTTCATGGCATGCTCACGCACCTTGATGCGAGACAGGCCAAACTTGCGCAGGAAACCGTGCGGACGACCAGTAATATTGCAACGGTTACGCTGGCGGGACGGACTGGAATCACGGGGCAGCTGTTGCAGTTGCAGTACAGCATCCCAACGCGCTTCTTCAGAAGCGTTCATGTCAACGATGATAGCTTTCAGCTCGGCACGCTTGGTCGCGTACTTGGCTACCAGCTTGGCACGCTTTACTTCGCGCGCTTTCATGGATGTTTTAGCCATAACCCTAACCTTACTTGCGGAATGGGAAGTTAAAGGCAGCCAGCAGAGCACGGCCTTCTTCATCGGTATTCGCGGAAGTGGTGATGGTGATATCCAGACCACGGACGCGATCGACTTTGTCATAGTCGATTTCCGGGAAGATGATCTGCTCACGCACGCCCATGGAGTAGTTACCACGACCGTCGAACGCTTTAGCGTTCAGGCCACGGAAGTCACGGATACGCGGTACGGAGATGCAGATCAGCCGTTCCAGGAACTCCCACATACGCTCGCCACGCAGGGTTACTTTACAACCTATCGGGTAGCCTTCACGAATCTTGAAGCCCGCAACAGATTTGCGAGCTTTGGTGATCAGCGGCTTCTGACCGGAAATGGCAGCCATATCGGCAGCAGCATTTTCCAGCAACTTCTTGTCAGAGATCGCTTCACCAACACCCATGTTCAGGGTGATTTTCTCGATCCGAGGGACTTGCATGATAGTCTTGTAACCGAACTGCTTGGACAGTTCATTTACTACATCGGATTTGTAGTAATCATGCAGTTTCGCCATCGTTAAACTCCAATTACTTCACAAGTTCGCCGGTGGATTTGAAGAAACGGACTTTTTTGCCGTCTTCAATCCGGAAACCAACGCGGTCAGCTTTGCCAGTGGCAGAGTTGAACAGCGCTACGTTTGATACATCGATGGGGGCTTCTTTAGTGACGATACCGCCAGCCTGACCCAGTGCGGGTACCGGCTTCTGGTGTTTCTTCACCTGGTTGATGCCTTCCACGATTACCTTACCTTTTGCAATCAGGACTTGAGTGACTTTGCCACGCTTGCCCTTGTCTTTGCCGGTAAGAACAATCACTTCGTCTTCGCGACGGATTTTAGCTGCCATCGTTCGACTCCTTACAGTACTTCGGGTGCCAGGGACACAATCTTCATGAACTTCTCATTACGCAGTTCACGGGTCACCGGGCCAAAAATACGAGTACCGATTGGCTGTTGGTTGCCGTTAAGCAAAACAGCCGCATTGTTGTCGAAACGGATGACTGAGCCGTCCGGACGACGAACGCCTTTACGGGTGCGTACGACCACCGCGTTATACACATCACCTTTCTTCACTTTACCGCGAGGAATGGCTTCCTTGATGGAAACCTTGATGATGTCGCCGATGCCGGCATAACGGCGGTGCGAGCCACCCAGAACCTTAATACACATTACACTGCGAGCGCCGGAGTTGTCGGCAACACCCAGCATACTTTGCATCTGGATCATCTTAGTGCTCCGCTATGTTTACTTCTTATCCCTTTCGGGATCTGGCTGCCTTCAAAAGGCGCGAAACTATAACACAGGATTTTTAGAAAAGGTAGCCTAAAAAACAAACGGCCCCTGAAAGGGGCCGTTTGGACTACAAAGTACCGATTAGGCCTTTTCTAAGATAGCAACCAGGGTCCAGGACTTGGTCTTGGACAGCGGGCGGCATTCGCGGATTTCCACGAGATCGCCTGCTTTACACTCGTTGGTCTCGTCATGCACGTGCAGCTTGGTAGTGCGCTTGATGATCTTACCGTAGATCGGGTGCTTTACCTTGCGCTCGATAGCAACAGTGATGGACTTGTCCATCTTGTCGCTGATTACACGACCTTGCAGAGTACGGATCTTGTCAGTCATTACGCACCTGCCTTCTCAGTCAGTACAGTCTTGATACGTGCGACGTCACGACGCACTTGTTTCAGAGTGTGAGTCTGAGCCAGCTGGCCGGTGGACGCTTGCATGCGCATGTTGAATTGCTCACGCAGCAGGCCCAGCAGCTCCTGGTTCAGTTCTTCGACGCTCTTTTGACGCAGATCTTGGGCTTTCATCACATCACCGTCTTAATTACGAAAGTGGTCTGAACAGACAGCTTAGCTGCGGCCAGGGCAAACGCTTCACGCGCCAGAGCCTCAGGTACACCGTCCATCTCGTACAGAACCTTGCCAGGCTGGATCGGGCAAACCCAGTATTCCACGTTACCCTTACCTTTACCCATACGAACTTCGAGGGGCTTTTCGGTGATGGGCTTGTCCGGGAACACACGGATCCAGATCTTACCTTGACGCTTAACGTGACGGGTCATGGCACGACGGGCTGCTTCGATTTGACGAGCAGTCAGTTGACCACGGGATGTCGCCTTCAGGCCAAAGGTACCGAAGGATACTTCGTTACCAGAGGTGGCCAGACCGCGGTTACGACCCTTGTGGGTCTTGCGGAATTTAGTACGCTTAGGTTGCAACATTTACCGAATCTCCTTACTTAGCAGCGCGGCGCTTGTTGTCACGCTTGGGCTTTGCAGGAGCTTGCTCTTGAGCAGCGGCAGCGTTAACAGCAGCCAGACCGCCCAGAACTTCGCCCTTGAAGATCCAAACTTTAACGCCGATCACACCGTAAGTGGTGTGGGCTTCAGAAGTTGCGTAGTCGATGTCGGCACGCAGGGTGTGCAACGGCACACGACCTTCACGGTACCATTCGGTACGCGCGATTTCAGCACCGCCCAGACGACCGGAAACTTCCACTTTGATGCCCTTGGCACCCAGGCGCATTGCGTTCTGTACGGCGCGCTTCATAGCACGACGGAACATTACACGACGCTCCAGCTGGGAAGTGATGCTGTCGGCAACAAGTTTGCCATCCAGCTCCGGCTTGCGGACTTCGGAAATGTTGATCTGAGCAGGCACGCCAGCAATAGTGGCTACAGCTTTGCGCAGCTTCTCAACGTCTTCGCCTTTCTTACCGATTACAACACCCGGACGAGCAGTGTGAATGGTCACACGGATGCTCTTGGCCGGACGCTCAATGGTGATCTTGGACAAGGACGCGTTTTTCAGTTCCTTGGTCAGGAACTGGCGTACTTGAAAATCGCTGTACAGGTTGTCAGCGAAGTCTTTGGTGTTCGCGAACCAGGTAGAATTCCAAGGCTTGGTAATACCCAGGCGAATGCCATTAGGATGTACTTTCTGACCCATTGCTTATCTCCCAGCCTTAGCGTCGGATACCACTACAGTGATGTGAGCGGTACGCTTGAGGATACGATCCGCACGACCTTTGGCACGCGGACGGATGCGCTTCATGGAGGGACCTTCGTCGACCATGATAGTAGCAACACGCAGCGCGTCGATATCGGCGCCTTCGTTGTGCTCAGCGTTTGCAATGGCAGATTCCAGCACTTTCTTAACCAGCACAGCAGCCTTTTTCGGGCTGAAGGTCAGGATATTCAGAGCCTTGTCTACGGACAGACCACGTACTTGATCGGCTACCAGACGAGCTTTCTGGGCAGAAGTACGGGCATAACGGTGTTTAGCGATAGCTTCCATCATTTATCCCTTAGCGCTTCTTAGCCTTCTTATCAGCAGCATGGCCGCGATAAGTACGAGTCGGTGCGAATTCACCCAGTTTGTGACCGATCATTTCTTCGGTAACGAAAACCGGAACGTGCTGACGACCATTATGGACAGCGATGGTCAAACCGATCATGTTCGGGATGATCATTGAACGACGGGACCAGGTTTTAACCGGCTTTTTATCCCCGCTTTCCACCGCTTTCTCTACCTTCTTCAGCAAGTGCAGGTCAATAAATGGACCCTTCTTGAGAGAACGTGGCATGGTGATTCCTCTATGTTAACAATTACTTGTTACGACGACGTACGATGTACTTGTCGGTACGCTTGTTCTTACGGGTCTTGAAGCCTTTAGCCTTCTGGCCCCATGGGGACACAGGCTGCATGCCCTTGTTACGACCCTCACCACCACCGTGCGGGTGGTCGACCGGGTTCATCGCCATACCGCGAACGGTCGGACGAATACCACGCCAGCGGTTTGCACCGGCTTTACCCAGTTGACGCAACATGTGCTCGGAGTTACCGACTTCACCGATGGTAGCGCGGCACTCGGCCAGAACTTTACGTACTTCGCCGGAACGCAGACGCAGAGTTACATAGTTACCTTCACGAGCCAGGATCTGGATGAAAGTACCAGCGGAACGAGCCAGCTGGGCACCTTTACCAGGCTTCATCTCTACAGCGTGAACGGTAGAACCAACCGGGATGTTGCGCATCGGCAGGGAGTTACCTACCTTGATGGCTGCATCAGCACCAGAAGCGATCGCGTCACCAGCTTTCAGGCCTTTCGGAGCCAGGATGTAACGACGCTCACCGTCTGCATACAACACCAGAGCGATGTTAGCGGTACGGTTAGGATCGTATTCCAGGCGCTCTACTTTAGCCGGGATACCGTCTTTGTCGCGCTTGAAGTCGACGATACGGTAGTGCTGCTTGTGACCACCACCGATATGACGGGTGGTGATACGGCCGTTGTTGTTACGACCACCGGACTTGCTTTTGCTGTCCAGCAGAGCGGCGAAGGGCTTGCCCTTGTACAGCTCTTGATTGACGATCTTGACGACGTGGCGGCGGCCCGGAGAAGTAGGCTTGCACTTAACGATTGCCATTTTTGAGAACTCCTCTTACTCGGCTGCGCCCATGAAGTCGATGTCCTGACCAGCTTTCAGGGTCACATAAGCCTTCTTCCAATCGGAACGACGGCCTACGCGTGCACCTGCGCGCTTGGTCTTACCCTTCATGTTCAGGGTACGGACGGTCTCAACTTCGACCTCGAACAGTTTCGCAACTGCAGCTTTGACTTCCGCCTTGGTAGCATCAACAGCAACTTTGAACACGATAGTGTTCTGCTTTTCTGCAACCATGGTGCTCTTTTCAGAGATGTGCGGAGCCTTCAGAACTTTCAGCAGACGCTCTTCACGGATCATGCCAGCATCTCCTCGATTTGCTTAACTGCGTCAGCAGTCATCAGAACCTTGTCGAAAGCGATCAGGCTGACCGGGTCGATACCGGCAACGTCACGCACGTCAACTTTGTACAGGTTGCGAGCAGCCAGGAACAGGTTCTCATCGACTTCAGCAGTCACGATCAGAACGTCAGTCAGTTCCATTTCTTTCAGCTTGGCGATCAGTTCTTTGGTCTTCGGAGCTTCGATGCCGAACTTCTCAACAACGATCAGGCGCTCTTGACGTACCAGCTCGGACAGAATGCTACGGATAGCGCCGCGGTACATCTTCTTGTTTACTTTCTGGCTGTGATCTTGCGGCTTAGCTGCAAAAGTCACACCACCGGAACGCCAAATGGGCGAACGGATGGAGCCAGCACGGGCACGACCAGTACCCTTCTGACGCCACGGCTTTTTGCCGCCACCAGACACTTCAGAGCGAGTCAGCTGCGCACGAGTACCCTGACGGGCACCAGCGGCATATGCAACGACGACCTGGTGAACCAGAGCTTCGTTGAATTCGCGCCCGAAGGTAGTCTCGGAAACTTCAAGAGCGCTCTTGGCGTCTTTCATTACCAATTCCATTACTATCTCCTCAGACGTTACGCTTTGACGGCAGGTTTGACGATCACGTTGCCGTTGGTTGCACCCGGTACTGCACCTTTGATGAGCAGCAGGTTGCGTTCAGCGTCAACACGAACCAGTTCCAGGTTCTGAGTCGTTACACGCTCAGCACCCATGTGACCAGCCATCTTTTTGCCCTTGAATACACGACCCGGAGTCTGGTTCTGACCGATAGAACCCGGAACGCGGTGAGACAAGGAGTTACCGTGGGTCATATCCTGGGTGCGGAAGTTGTGGCGCTTAACAGTACCAGCAAAGCCCTTACCTTTGGATGTGCCGGTAACGTCTACCAGCTTAACGTCAGCGAGAAGATCTACTTTCAGCTCGCTACCAACAGTGAAAGTTTCACCGTTGTTCAGGCGGAATTCCCACAGACCGCGACCGGCTTCTACACCAGCTTTGGCGAAGTGGCCAGCTTCCGGCTTGGTCACACGGCTGGCTTTCTTGGCGCCAGTGGTAACCTGAATAGCGTTGTAGCCGTCGGTTTCTACAGATTTGACCTGAGTTACACGGTTAGCTTCAACTTCGATAACAGTCACCGGGATAGAAACGCCATCTTCAGTGAAGATGCGAGTCATACCCACTTTGCGACCTACAAGACCGATTGTCATTGTTATCAACCTCTTTCCGTAATTAACCCAGGCTGATCTGGACGTCTACACCAGCTGCCAGATCCAGACGCATCAGGGCGTCTACGGTCTTGTCAGTCGGCTCAACGATGTCTACCAGACGCTTGTGAGTGCGGATCTCGTACTGATCACGCGCATCTTTGTTGACGTGCGGGGAGATCAGGACGGTGAAGCGCTCTTTGCGAGTCGGCAGCGGAATAGGACCGCGAACCTGCGCGCCAGTGCGCTTAGCAGTTTCAACGATTTCCGCAGTGGATTGATCAATCAGGCGATGATCAAAAGCCTTCAGGCGGATACGGATTCTTTGGTTCTGCATTGACAGAGCTCCAATAGATAAAAGAACATAAATCAACACCGCCCGACCGAGATTACTCCCGCCAGAGGTGTGATTTTTCACGTTTCCCCCCATATCGGGAGGACTGTATGGCTGGCCCCTGTAAACAGGAAACTCAGCAGCAGACATATCGTCTGGCTTACCTCATGGGTAAGCGGAGGGGATTATACGGATTTTTCAATTTTGCGCAAGTGAAGGCGCACAGATTGTGCGCAATTTTCTGTGACAGATGGATCTCTGTGACTGCCCCTGACCAAGCACTCCCGTTACAGGAATCGCCCCAAGGAATGTCCGGTGTCACGACAAGCTCATCACCAGGCTGATAAACTGCGCCTTTCCTCCTGTTTATGACATGACAACCATGATCAAAGATCAAAAGAAAGCCTATCAATATGGGCTCTGCGCGGTAGCCCTCTGGTCCACGGTCGCCACCGCCTTCAAGATTTCCCTCACTTACTTTGTCCCGGTACAACTGCTGCTGGTTGCGGCAATGACCTCCACCCTGCTGCTGACGGTGATTGTGCTCAAACAGGGGAAGCTGCCACTGCTCTGCAGTTATCTGCGCAGCCGACCGCTCTATTACCTGATGCTGGGAGTGATGACCCCCTTCCTCTATTACCTGCTGCTGTTCAAAGCCTATGATCTGCTGCCTGCCCAACAGGCGCAGACTCTCAGCTACACCTGGGCCATCACCCTCAGCCTGTTGTCGGTACCGTTTCTCGGCCAGACACTACGCCGCCGCGATGGCGTCGCTATCGTATTGGGTTATTTCGGGGCACTGGTCATCGCCACCAAGGGGGATGTCTTCGGTCTGCACTTTGACAATCCCTTGGGGGTGGCGCTGGTGCTGCTCTCGACTCTTATCTGGGCCGGTTACTGGATCCTCAATACCCGCAATCAGGGGGATCCCATCGTCAGTCTGTTGCTCGGCTTTATTATCAGCCTCCCCTTCATTGTGTTCGCCACCTGGCTGTTGGCTGACTTCCAGCTGACCGCCTGGCAGGGATGGGTGGGTGCCATCTATGTCGGGATCATCGAAATGGGTTTTGGCTTCGTGCTCTGGCTGATGGCGATGCGCCATGCCACCAACACGGCCCCCATCAGCAACCTCATCTTTATCTCTCCCTTTGCTTCGCTGGTGTTGCTCAACCTGCTGGTTGGCGAGGCGATCCATCCTGCCACGCCTATCGGGTTGGGATTGATCGTGGCAGCCTTGCTGATCCAACAGCTGAGATATGGCAAGCGCTACCGCAAGGCGGCGGCAGCCACACCGGAGAAAGTGGTCTGATAAAAATTGGTCTGATAATGCAGAAGGGCGTATCCACCGATACGCCCTTCTCTCAATCCATCCACTCCTGTGGCTGATGTTTCGGCAGCCGCATCTCGACCAGCAAGCCGCCGAGATCCGAACTCCCCAGCCGGATAGTACCGTGGTGCTGGGCGACTATCTTGGCAACGATAGCCAACCCCAAGCCACTACCACCGACGGTCCGCGCCACATTGCCTTGAGTGAAGGGCTTGAGCACCCGGGAGTAGTCCTGCTCCGGGATGCCGGGGCCATCATCAGAGAGGCGCAAGCGCACCCAGTGCCCGTCGTCCTTCAACTCGGCATGCAAGCGGCTCGCCCCATAACGCTGCGAGTTGCTTGAGAGGTTGTTCAACACCCGCCGGATGCTGACCGGATTGCAGGCTACCCGCACCGCCTCTTGGGGCAGCGCCAGATCAACCTCCAACCCCTGCTCCGAGTAGATCAGCAGGGTATCGTGCACCAGCTGGGTCAGGTCGATCGGCTCCAGATCCTGCCCCTCATCCGGGCGGATGTAGTCGATGAACTGATCGATGATGGCATTGGACTCATCGATATCTGAGTTGATGCTCTCCTTGAGATACTCATCACCGGAGGACATCATCTCGGTCGCCAGCCGGATGCGGGTCAGGGGGGTACGCAGATCATGAGATACCCCCGCCATCATCAGGTTTCGCTCTTCTATCAGACTCTTGATGGAGTGCGACATATGGTTGAAGGTGCGGGTCAACCGCCGTACTTCCCGTGAGCCCAGCTCTCCCAACGCCTCGGGGAAATGGCCTCTTGCCACCGCCACAGCCCCAGCCTCGAGATCCTCGAGTGGGCGCACCAGCTGGCGGGCAAAACGCCAGGCCGCAAACAGGGTGATCACCAGCAACACGCTCAAATAGATGATGAGGGGTTCGATATCGTCATCTTCAATCTCGGTCAGCGGAATCCGCACCCAGATTTTGCTGGCCTGGGGCGGCTGGATCCAGATGATGTAGTGATCCTGGACCTCGACCCGCACCTTGGCTTTCCCCCCCAACTCGCGACTGATGTTCTCTTCCAGATAGGGGTACGGCTTGGCATCGTTGAAGCCGTGCTGCACCGCCTCGCTCTGGGTATAGATGTCGGTACCGGTCGTCACATAGACCAGCGCCTCGGCATCTTCACTCAGCGCCAGCTGCTCGGTATTGACCGGAAAGATCAGCTTGACCTGATTGGCCAGCAAGTGACTGATCTGCTTGACGGTAGGCGCCAGCAGATAGTTGTAGAAGGTGACATAGGAGACCGCTTGATAGACCACCAGTACGGCGGCCAGAAACCAGAGCATGCGCGAAAACATGCTGCCGACCTTTTTCATGCACCGTCACCATCGGGCACGAACACATACCCCAGACCCCAGACTGTCTGCAGATAGCGAGGCTGGGCCGGGTCCTGCTCCAGCAGGCGGCGCAAGCGGGAAACCTGCACGTCGATGCTGCGCTCGGTGGCGGTGTATTCGCGACCACGGGCCAGATTCATCAGCTTGTCGCGGGAGAGCGGTTCGCGTGGATGGCTGACCAGCACCTTGAGCACTGCAAATTCACCGCTGGTGAGCGCCATCGGCTCGCCATCCCTGCTCAACTCGCGGGTGGCCAGATTGAGCTGGAAGGAGCCAAAGCTGACAACCTTCTCTGCGGCAGAGGGCGCCCCCGGCAGCTCAACGGTATGGCGGCGCAGCACGGCACGGATCCGCGCCAGCAGTTCGCGGGGGTTGAACGGCTTGGGCAGATAGTCATCGGCTCCCATCTCGAGCCCGACGATGCGATCCACTTCATCACCCTTGGCGGTGAGCATCAGCACCGGGATCTGGTTACCCGCTTCCCGCAGACGACGGCAGATGGAGAGCCCATCCTCCCCCGGCAGCATCAGGTCGAGCACCATCAGGCTGAAGTTTTCACGAGTCAGCAAGCGATCGGCCTGTTCACCATTGGCCACTCCGCGCACCACAAATCCCTGCTCGGTGAGATAGCGTTCCAACAGGGAACGTAATTTCAGGTCATCGTCCACGACCAGGACCTTGTATTGCTGCTGACTCATTGCTTTGCCTCTTTATTCTTTAGCTGCCCCCAATACTAGGGGGGGATATAGCGGGAGCAAAGCACAAATATGTTACCGGTTATTACCCATCCCGAGAGCGTGACGGCCATCAAGTCAGCGCGCTGGCCAGCCACGCCCTGAATGGCGCCAGCCGAGCCATCACGATTTACCTCGACAGCAAGAGGACAAAAGCTAATATTCCCGAGCAGTTAGCGATGAATACCCCTCTTTGACCAGGTCCGGATCACCATGAAGACAAAGCTGATCACCCGCGAAGGCTACAACAAGCTGAAAGAAGAGCTCGATTTCCTCTGGCGTCAGGAGCGCCCCGAGGTCACCAAGAAGGTGGCATGGGCCGCCAGTCTGGGGGATCGCAGCGAAAATGCCGACTACCAGTACAACAAGAAACGGCTGCGGGAGATCGACCGGCGGGTGCGCTACCTGCGCAAATGCCTTGAAGAGCTGGGGATCGTCGACTATGCCCCTGCGCAGGAGGGCAAGGTCTTCTTCGGCGCCTGGGTCGAGGTGGAAAACGAAGAGGGCGAGACCAAGCGCTTTCGCATCGTCGGCTATGACGAGATCTTCGAGCGCAAAGATTACATCTCCATCGACTCCCCCATGGCCCGCGCCCTGCTCAAGAAAGAGGTCGGGGATGAAGCCATCGTCCGTACGCCAGTTGGTGACGCCTGCTGGTATATCAACGAGATCAGCTACCCCAAATAAGGCACCTCCACGCCACCACACACTCCCCAGCTGGCGGGCGACCCACAAGCCGAGCTGCCGATTCGGGATGGAAACAGCACCCGCTGTCGGGACTGGCGTCCCGCAGCCCGACCCCATATAGTGCTCACACTCGGCGCCTTGTGGCGCCAACCGGCCCGCGCGGCAGTGGCCTGGTGGTACCTTGAGTTCCGCCAGGACAGACCCCCTGTACGGTGATATCGCCCCGCGCCAATCCGTTGACCAGGACCCGACCAAGAGATCTTCGATGCAAAGCCACGTAATAGAACATCAGATTGCCGGTGAGCTCAATGCTCGCCCGGAGCAGGTGCAGGCTGCAGTGCGCCTGCTGGATGAAGGCTCGACCGTGCCCTTTATCGCCCGTTACCGTAAAGAGGTGACTGGCGGTCTGGACGACAGCCAGCTGCGTACTCTGGAGAGCCGCCTCGGCTATCTGCGTGAACTGGAAGATCGCCGTCAGGTGATCATTCGCTCCATCGAGGAGCAGGGCAAGCTGACCCCCGAACTGAAGCGCGAGTTGAACGGCGCCGACAGCAAGACCCGGCTGGAAGATCTCTACCTCCCCTACAAACCCAAGCGCCGCACCAAGGGGCAGATGGCGATCGAAGCGGGGCTGGAACCGCTGGCCAACCTGTTGCTCACCGACCCGATGCAGGATCCCGAGCAAGCGGCCGCCGCCTTCCTCAATGCCGAACAGGGGATTGCCGACAGCAAGGCAGCTCTCGATGGCGCCCGCTATATCCTGATGGAGCGCTTCGCCGAGCAGGCCGACCTGCTGGAGAAGCTGCGGGACTACCTGTGGCAGAACGCCACCCTGCGCGCCCGCGTGGTGGCAGGCAAGGAGCAGGAAGGGGCCAAGTTCAAAGATTACTTCGAACACGACGAGCCGCTGCACAAGGCCCCCTCCCACCGGGTGCTGGCCATGCTGCGTGGGCGCAATGAGGGGATCCTCAATCTGGCGCTGGTCACCGGTGACGATGAGAGTGCCAGCCCCTGCGAAGGGATCATTGCCCACCACCTCAAGCTCAATCTGCAGAACCGCCCGGCCGACAAGTGGCTGCAAGGGGTGGTGAGCTGGACCTGGAAGATCAAGCTATCCCTGCAGATGGAGACCGAGTTGATCGGTCGCATCCGCGAGTCGGCAGAGGAGGAGGCGATCAAAGTGTTCGCCATGAACCTCAAGGATCTGCTGATGGCGGCCCCGGCGGGCATGCGCTGCACCATGGGGCTGGATCCGGGCATCCGCACCGGGGTCAAGGTAGCCGTGGTGGATGCCACCGGCAAACTGGTCGATCACGCCACCATCTATCCGTTCGAACCGAAACGCCAGATTGATCAGAGCCTCAAGACCCTGAGTGAGCTGTGCCAGAAACACAAGGTCGAGCTCATCAGCATCGGCAACGGCACCGCCTCGCGGGAGACCGACCGACTGGTGAGCGACCTGTTCGAACGCTACCCCGCCGCCAAGGCGCAGAAGATAGTAGTGAGCGAAGCGGGAGCCTCGGTCTACTCCGCCTCCGAGCTCGCCTCTCAGGAGTTCCCGGATCTCGACGTCTCGATCCGTGGTGCCGTCTCCATCGCCCGCCGCCTGCAAGACCCGCTGGCAGAGCTGGTCAAGATCGACCCCAAGAGTATCGGGGTGGGCCAGTATCAGCACGACGTCGGCCAGAGCCAGCTGGCTCGTCGACTGGATGCCGTGGTCGAAGATTGTGTGAACGCGGTCGGGGTCGATGTGAATACCGCCTCGGTCGCCCTGCTCAACCGGGTTTCCGGCCTATCCCAGACGCTGGCCCAGAATATCGTCGCCTACCGGGATGAAAACGGCGCCTTCAAGAGCCGTCAGCAACTGCTGAAGGTCAGCCGCCTCGGCCCCAAAGCCTTCGAACAGTGCGCCGGCTTCCTGCGCATTCGCGGCGGCAGCAACCCCCTCGACAGCTCGGCGGTACACCCGGAGTCCTATCCGGTGGTGGAGCGGATCCTCGCCAAGCTGGAGCAAACCGTGGAGAGCCTGCTCGGCAACAGCAGCCTGCTGCGCAGCCTGAAACCGGCTGACTACACCGATGAGCAATTCGGCGTCCCTACCGTCACCGACATCATCGGCGAGCTGGACAAGCCGGGCCGCGATCCGCGCCCCGAGTTCAAAACCGCGACCTTCAAGGAAGGGGTGGAGAAGTTAAGCGACCTGGTGCCCGAGATGGTGCTGGAAGGGGTGGTCACCAACGTCACCAATTTCGGCGCCTTCGTCGACATCGGTGTTCATCAGGACGGGCTGGTGCACATCTCCTCCCTGACCGACCGTTTCGTCAAGGATCCCCGCGAGGTGGTCAAGGCAGGCGACATCGTGCGGGTCAAGGTGCTGGAAGTGGACGCCCCGCGCAAGCGGATCAGCCTGACCATGCGCCTCGACGAGAAAGCGGGGCAACCTGCCCGCAAGCCGGCTGAAGCGCGCACCAGTAGCGCTGGCAACGCCAAGCCAAGAAATGAGCCGCGGCAAAGCGCCCCTATGGGTGGCGCCATGGGTAGCGCCTTCGCGGCGGCGCTCTCCAAAGCGAAAAAGTAACGAAGCCTTCCAGCAGCGCTCTACATGCAAAAAGCCCCGCAAGGGGCTTTTTTACCAGCGAAGCTCAGGATTACTGCGCCAGGGCGGCGAGAATGCTCTCGGGCTCTCCATGCTGGGCCAGCACCTCCCGCAGCCGATTGAATGCCTTGCAGGCCTCTTGCGGATACTTGCCGTAAGAGACGACGCCAGTATGGCTCCAGCCAGCCGCCAGCATCACTTTTTTCTTGAAACTGGTCCCTTCTGTCCCACCCCCTCCGAGCTGCATCAGAAACTGCTCCATCTGCAAGTGGGGTGGTGGCACACGGGAGAAGGTTGTGAAATCTTCCGCTTTGACTTCGTCGAAATGCATGACAGCTCCTGTGAAATAGGGTGGGACTGATCTTCAGATTAGATGCAAAACGAACAGAGCTGACGAAAGTTTGGTCATATTGACTCAGACATGCAGGCTGAGGGACTGGGTCGTGGCGGGGCTGACTGCGTGCTGATAACGACCTGCAATCACTTGATTACGCTTGTCCATGTAAGCACTCAGTACCCCGTCCGTACTATTGCTGCGCTCGGCGATCAGCTCTTTACGAGCCTTAGCCTCATTCGCGGCCGCACTGCGCGCGACTGACAGGTCTTGAGCGGAGGGCTCGGCAGGGGCCAGCGCAGCTGCACGTATCTGTTGCATCTTGGCAATGGTGGCGGAGGGATCTCCGGGTACTTCAGAGGTGTCTATCGATACTGAACCACCAGTGGCATATTGCTTGCCATCAGGGCCAACCGAGAATTGATAGGTAGGGGAACCGGCATAACCACCACCAACAGACTGATGAGCCTGCTCGTGAGTCCGTACCTCCTTGTCCCGATCAGCCAGATCCTGCACCTGTTTTTCGTGCCTTTGCTGCTGCTCCTGCTGTTTGGGATCTTGCTGCTTGCGCTGACTCTCTTCACCGGTCGCCTCGACAAAGCGGTGATCGAGGGGATTTTGGACCGGGGGCTGACTGCCTTCACGGCTACTTTGAGTGGCAGGATTACTGTTAGCAGCCTGGCTGGCCTTGGATTTCTCTTTCTGGGAGCCGACTTCGGATTCGGCAACGGAGGCTTGACCCCCACGGGCCTGCGGGATCAGTTCTGCCCGGCGATTATCCGTCCTGGCCGCTTCCACCTGGGGTTGCAGCTGCGTCGGAATAAGGGGGGGCAGACTGACATTGATGTTCATCTCACACCCGGATGTCGATCAGGGTTCCCATCATATCGCTGGCGGTCTGCACTACCTTGGCGGAAGCGCCAGCCTGCTGCTCGGCCACCTTGAGATTGACGAGTTCATCGGTCACTTGCACCTGATCACCGCTGGGTGTGTTGAGGCGGGCGATCTGATTGGATGCCTTGTCGGCAATCTGCTCGGCTCGCTGAAATCCCTGTACCCCGCTGTTGAAGGCTGAATCAATACGCATGGTGTTACTCCTCTGGTCACAGCTTAATTATCCGCCAGACCAGAGGATTAATGAAGCTTGCCGGCTGTTTTTTAGCCAACAAAATCTCGAACGATTTCAATGAATTCGTCAGGGTGGGAGATAAAAGGTGCGTGTGAGGCCTTATTGAGGGTCACGCAGCGGCTGGCAGGGTAGAGATCATCCAGCAGGGGAATGGCTGCCTTGGGCACCAATGAATCCAGTCGGCCATAGATCCGCAACCAGGGCAGATCCAGCTCCCGCAGCGGTTCGCGCAGGTCAATATCGGCCAACAGCTTCAGCCCGGCCTCGAGTGCGGCAAACTGCGGCGCCGGACGCTCGGCCAGCCAGTGGCGCAACTGACGGATGTCGTCCCGGGCATGTTCGCTGCCCATCGCCTGGATCGCCAGAAAACGCTCTATGGTCTGACGAAAATCTCCCGCCAGCATCTGGTTGAAACCGGTCAATACCTTGGGAGCGATCCCCGGCCACTCATCGTGGGCCATGAAACAGGGGGAGCTGGCCACGGTGACGAGGGAGTGCAGCCGCTCGGGATGAGTCAGCGCCAGCTGGCTTGCCACCAGACCGCCGAGCGACCAGCCAAGCAGATGGCACTTCTGCGGCAAGATGGTGGCCACCTGCTCGGCAAGCCAGGGCAGGCTGTAATCCACCTCATCTGCCAGCGGGCTGTTGCCAAAGCCGGGCAAATCCACCAGATGAACCCGATAATGGGACGCCAACTGTTGGGCAATGCCATGCCAGACCGCACCATTCATCCCCCATCCGTGCAACAGCACCAGATCGGGCCCCTGGCCAAACTGCTCTACCGATATGCTCATCTAGACTCAAGATCCCTGTTCATGCTCTTGGGGTCAGCATGTTAAAGCGACTGCTCGCTAAAGCAAGCCCGCTGCTCGGCAGCCACGGCGACTGGCAAGGGAGCTGCCTGCTCTGTCATCAGCCTTGCGACAACGAGCCCCTGCTCTGTAGCTGGTGTCGGCAAGCATTGCACCAATCACAGCCAAGATGCCGCCTCTGCGCCGCGCCGCTGGCAGACTATATAGAAGAGAGCATACCGGTCTGTGGCCGCTGCCAGCGCAGACCTCCCCCCTGGGAGCGGTTGCAGGTGATCGGCGACTACCAGGCCCCCTACCCCATGCTGATCCCCCGGCTCAAATATTCCGGCCAGATCTTGCTGGCGCCATTGCTGGCCCGCCTGCTGGCCGATCATCTGGATGGCAGCGATCCGCCGGAGGCAATCATTCCGGTTCCCCTGCACTGGTGGCGGCAGTGGCGACGCGGTTTCAATCAGGCGGAGGAGATCGCGCACACCCTTGGCGAGCTCACCGGCATTCCCTGCGACAACACCCTGCTGCAGCGCATCAAGGCGACCCCGCAGCAAACAACCCTCAGCGCCGGGCAACGGCGGCGCAATCTGCGCGGGGCATTCCAGATCCGCCCCCACCACTATCGCCATGTTGCCCTGCTCGACGACGTCGTGACCACCGGCGCCACCGCCGGTCAGCTCAGCCGTGTGCTCCATGAGAGCGGCATCACAAAGGTAGAAGTGTGGGCAATCTGTCGTACCCTCCGGCACAGCAAGTAGCCATCGGCATGCTACCCAAGCATTAATAACCGCGTTATTATGAATACCCTAGTCGTACACTCAGGTTTATGAGGATAGTGATGATCAGCATTTCCGACGCCGCCCAGGCCCATTTCCGTAAACTGCTGGAAAAACAGCCTGATGGCACCAATATCCGGGTGTTTGTGGTCAATCCGGGAACCCAGAATGCCGAGTGTGGCGTATCGTATTGCCCGCCCGATGCCGTGGACCCGGAAGATCAACACCTGCCCTTCAGCGGCTTCGACTGCATGGTCGATCCCCTGAGCGCCCCCTTCCTGGTGGATGCCACCATCGACTTCGTGACCGATCAGATGGGCTCCCAGCTCACTCTGAAAGCACCGAACGCCAAGATGCGTAAAGTGGCCGATGACGCGCCGCTGATCGAGCGCATCGAGTACGTGTTGATGTCCGAAGTGAACCCCATGCTGGCCGGTCACGGTGGCAAGGTCACTCTGGTCGAGCTGACCGAGGACAAACTGGCCATCCTGCAGTTTGGCGGCGGTTGCAACGGCTGCTCCATGGTCGATTACACCCTGAAAGAGGGGATCGAGAAGCAGCTGCTGGAGAAGTTCCCGGGCGAGCTCAACGGGGTGAAAGACGCCACCGAGCACCAGCGCGGCGACCACTCCTACTACTGATTTGCACAGCCCTTGTGGCAAAAACATGCTGCAAAGAAAAGGCCCCGCCATCTGGCGGGGCCTTTTGCATGGGCAATCGGCAGATTACTCGTCCTTCTTGTCTCGCGACAGCAGGGCGATGGCCGCCTCTTTCGGGTTCTTACCCTCGTAGAGCACCTTGAAGATCTGCTCGCAGATGGGCATCTCGACGCCGCAGCGGGCCGCCAGCAGATGCACCTCCTTGGTGTTGCGATACCCCTCCACCACCTGACCGATCTCGGTCATGGCGGTGTCGACATCTTTACCGGCGCCCAGCGCCAGCCCGAAGCGACGGTTGCGCGACTGGTTGTCGGTACAGGTGAGCACCAGATCCCCGAGCCCCGCCATCCCCATAAAGGTTTTGGCATCGGCACCGAGGGCGGCACCCAGACGCTGCATCTCCACCAGACCCCGGGTGATGAGCGCGGTTCTGGCGTTGGCGCCAAACCCGAGCCCGTCGGAGAGACCGGCACCGATGGCGATGACGTTCTTCACCGCACCGCCCAGCTGCAGACCGACGAAATCCGGATTGGTATAGACCCGGAACGAGCGGCCGCAGTGCAGCAGATGAGAGAGATCGTCGGCAAACTCGTCGTGGGTCGAGGCGACCGAGATAGCGGTCGGCAGACCGGCAGCCAGCTCCTTGGCGAAGGTGGGGCCGGAGATCACCGCCAGCGGTATCTCGTCACCCAGCACCTCGCGGGCCACATCCTGCAGCAGGCGGCCGCTGTCAGGCTCCAGCCCCTTGGTGGCCCAGGCGATACGGGTATCAGGGCGCAGGAAGGGTTTGACCTGAGTCAGCACCTGGCCGAATACGTGGCTCGGCACGACCAGCAGCAGCACGGGGGCAGCCTGTACCGCACGTTGCAGATCCGCAGTCAGCTGCAGATCGGCGGGAAAAGGGACATCCGGCAAAAATGCCTTGTTGCAGCGATCCTGTTCCAGCTCGGCGACATGGGCGGGGTCATGACCCCACAGCAGGGTCGGATGACCGTTGCGCGCCAGAGAAATGGCAAGGGCGGAGCCGTAAGACCCCGCCCCCAAGACCGAGATAGCGATCTGGTCAGCCATTATCAGGCTTCCGCAGTCGCCTGCTGGGCCTGTGCTTGCGCCATGTGCTGGGCAAACAGGGCATCGAAGTTGACCGGTGCCAGGTTCAGCTGCGGGAAGGAACCCTTGCTCACCATGTTGGCCACGGCTTCGCGGGCATACGGGAACAGGATGTTCGGGCAGAAGGCAGCCAGGCAGTGAGCCAGTTGCGGCTCCGGCAGGTTACCGATGGTGAAGATACCGGCTTGCTGTACTTCGCACAGGAAGGCAGTTTCGGTTTCCAGTTTGCAAGTCACGGTCAGGGTCAGCACAACCTCGTACACGTTGTCAGCCAGGATGTTGGTCTTGGTATCCATATCCAGCTTGACGTCCGGCTGCCACTCTTTCTGGAAGATGTGCGGGGTGTTCGGCGCTTCGAAAGAGACATCCTTGGTGTAGACACGCTGGATGTGGAATTCCGGTTGTACTTCCTGGTTGTTGATCTCGTCAGCCATTTCGTTTGATTCCTTGTTATATGGATAAGTGGGCTCAGGCCCTGCTTAAATCAGCGTTTCTTGGTTACCGGCAGATTGTCTGCACGCCATTGGGCCATGCCACCGCCGAGCACATAAACCTGCTTGAAGCCAGCTTTGCTCAGCTGACGGCCCGCGCCGCCCGCAGTCATTCCCGACTCGCACACCACTATGATGGGGGCATCTTTATGCTTTTCAACCGGACCCAGATTATTGCTCTGGATCTGGGTCAGCGGCAGATGTTGGGCACCGGCCAGATGACCCTTGGCGTACTCTTCCTGACTGCGAATATCCACCACGGTGGCGTTCTCGCGGTTGATCAGCAGGGTAGCGGTGTGGTTGTTGACGGTTTTTACCGGAGACATACGGGCACGCACAGTGGTGTAAACCAGGGTGCCAGCCAGACCCAACCAGGCTGCGGTCAGCAGCGGGTTACGGGCCGCAAAATCCAAATACTCTTGCATCTTCTACTATCCAGGGACCAAGACAAGGGCCCGAGTATACATGGGGGTATTGATAAGATCAGCCATCTTGGCGGCAAAGCGCGAGCAGGCTCCCATCATCAACGGGAAGCAGACATGGCAGGAAGGGCGTGGCTTGCAGGGTCGCGAGAGCGCCCCTTGGCTATCAGGTGACTATTTCGGCAGATGTAGTAATATTACGCTAGTTTCACTTCCCGCATTTTTTCCAATCCGAGAGGACATAGTCTTATGTCAACAGCTAAGAAACCTTTGGTTCTGGTCATCATGGACGGTTGGGGCTACAGCACCAAGCAAGAGCACAACGCCGTCGCAGCCGCCAAGACTCCCAACCTCGACCGTCTCACCCGTGACTACACCAGCACCCTGATCTCCGGCTCCGGCCTGGACGTCGGTCTGCCGGATGGCCAAATGGGTAACTCCGAAGTGGGTCACACCAACATCGGCGCCGGTCGTGTTGTCTATCAGGAGCTGACCCGCATCTCCAAAGAGATCAAAGATGGCGACTTCTTCCAGAACGTCGAGCTGGCCAAAGCCGTTGACTCTGCCGTGACCAATGGCAAAGCCGTTCACATCATGGGCCTTATGTCTCCGGGTGGCGTACACAGCCACGAAGAGCACATCATGGGCATGATCGAAATGGCCGCCAAGCGTGGCGCCGAGAAGATCTATCTGCACGCCTTCCTGGATGGCCGCGACGTTCCGCCGCGCTCCGCCCAGTCCTCCATCGAGCTGTTCGATGCCCTGTTCGCCAAGCTGGGCAAGGGGCGTTTCGCCTCCATGATCGGCCGTTACTTCGCCATGGACCGTGACAACCGCTGGGATCGCGTGCAGCAAGCCTATGACCTGATGACTCAGGGCAAGGGCGAGTTCACCGCCGAGAGCGCCACCGAAGCACTGGCTGCCGCCTATGCCCGCGACGAGAACGACGAGTTCGTCAAAGCCACCCGCATCGGCGAAGCTGCACCGATGGAAGATGGCGATGCGCTGATTTTCATGAACTTCCGTGCCGACCGTGCCCGTGAAATCACCCGCGCCTTCGTTGACGCAGACTTCACCGGTTTCGCCCGTGCGGCCACCCCTGCGCTGAACTTCGTGATGCTGACCGAATATGCGGCCGACATCAAAACTGCCTGTGCCTACCCGCCGACTGCCCTGGTCAACACCCTGGGTGAGTGGCTGGCCAAGCAGGGCAAGACCCAGCTGCGCATCTCCGAAACCGAGAAGTACGCTCACGTCACCTTCTTCTTCAACGGTGGCGAAGAGTCCTGCTTCACCGGCGAAGATCGCGAGATCGTCGCCAGCCCGAAAGTGGCGACCTATGACCTGCAGCCGGAAATGAGCTCCGAAGAGCTGACCGACAAGCTGGTTGCTGCCATCAAAAGCGGCAAGTACGACGTCATCATCTGTAACTACCCGAATGGCGACATGGTTGGCCACACCGGTGTGTTCGATGCCGCCGTCAAAGCCTGTGAAGCCGTTGACCACTGCGTGGGTCGCGTCACCGACGCCCTGGCCGAAGTGGGTGGCGAGTGCCTGATCACTGCCGACCACGGCAACGCCGAGAAGATGATGGACGAAGAGACTGGTCAGGCCCACACCGCCCACACCAATCTGCCGGTTCCGCTCATCTATTTCGGTCGCAAAGCCGAGGTGGTTGAAGGTGGCAAACTGTCCGATCTAGCCCCCACCATGCTGACCCTGATGGGTCTGCCGGTGCCGCCGGAAATGACTGGCAAGCCCCTGATGATTCTGAAATAATCCTTCCCCATGCGGGGATGCGAAGTTATTTCACACAAAACCAGTCGCGTCGGCCTGTTGGCCGGCGCGCTGTTTTTTTGTCTGTCGTTTGGCGCCGACCAGGCGGTTGCCGCCAATCAGCAGCTGGGTACCATGCAGTCCCAGATCAAAGAGCAGCAGAAGACCATCAAGCTCAGCAAGCAGGAGCTGGCCAAGCTCAATACCCAGCTCAAGGCTGACGAGCAGGCTATTTCGGTCGCTGCCGCCAAGCTTAACCAGACCAGGCAACAACTGAAGCAGAACCAGCAGAAGCTGGCGACGCTGCAAAAAGACAAGCTGGGGCTGGAACAACAAGCCAAACATCAGAAGCAGTTGCTGGCCAAACAGGCGGAAAGCGCCTTCCAGGCGGGCAACCACGACTACCTCAAACTGCTGCTCAATCAGCAGGATCCGGCCAAACTGAGCCGCTCCCTCGACTACTACGACTACCTCAACAAGGCCCGCATCGAGGCCATCGACGCCCTGCGCGCCACCCACGACAAGCTGGCGAAAAACCAGCAGGCCACCAAAGAGACCGAAAGCAAGCTGCAAGCCCTGCTAAGCGAACAGCAGGAGCACCATCAAACCCTGCTGGCCAGCCAGCAGAGCCGGGCCAAGGTGCGCAACCAGTTGCAGCAGTCAGTCGAGGATGACGAGCAAAAGCTCACCAAGCTGGTCAAGGCTGAAAAAGCGCTGAAAGCCCGGCTGGAAGAGCTGCGCCGCAAGCGGGAAGAGCAGGAGCGCCGTGAACGGGCCGAGCGGGAACGGCTGGCCAAGCTGAAGGCGGAGCAGGAGCGTCAGCGCAAGCTGGCCGAGCAGCGCCGTGCCGAACAGCAGCGACTCGCCGCCCAGCAGAACAAAACCGTCAAACCGGCAGAACCTGCCGAAGAGGTGGCCAGCACCAAGCCGGAACGCGGCTCGGGCATCAGCAGCGCCGGTCACTACAGCGGTCTCAAGACCAATGGCAGCCTGCGTTGGCCGGTGCAGGGACCGATCCTCATCTCCTACGGTTCACCGCGCACCGCCGAGCTGAAGTGGAAAGGCACCCTGATCGGCGCCAGCGAAGGGACCCAGGTCAAGGCGGTCGCACCGGGCCAGGTGGTCTACGCCGACTGGCTCGACGGCTTCGGCATGCTGCTGGTGATCGACCACGGTAGGGGCTACATGAGCCTCTACGGTCACAATCAGTCGCTGCTGCGCCAGGTGGGCCAGAATGTGGAACAGGGTGAACCGGTGGCACTGGTCGGTGACAGTGGCGGTCAGGACAGACCTGGCCTCTACTTCGAAATTCGCTATCAGGGCGAGGCGATCAACCCGACCAAATGGCTGGCCAAGCGCTGAGTTAACCCTGCCGACCAGCGCGTCACACGCCCACGACAAAAGCCTGCATCACGCAGGCTTTTGTCGTTTCAGGAGCGCGACCACTCACTGGCGGCTCCCATTTGATGAAAAATTACCTCTTTTCGGCCGACTCAGGGGAACACGACCAGGCCGATCTGCTCCAGCAACGTCTGCTGCTGATCCTCGTTGATCTGCACCCCTTGCAGGTCGACCCGGCGCAGATCCAGCCCCGGCAGATCGCACTGGCGCAGATCGCAGCCCTGCAGTTTGAAGCTGGTCCACTCTATCTGGCCAAACTCGGAACCGCTGAGATCGGAACCCGCCAGCGAAGCGCCGAACAGATTGGCCCCCTGCCAGCGGTTGCCGGTCAGCTCGCACTGCTCCAGCAGACAGCCCTCGAAGCTGGCGTAACTGAAGTTGTTGCCGGTCAGATGGGCCTCGCAGAAGTAGCTTTTGGCGGTGATCTGGTTGGCAAAGCTGGCGTGGCTGAAGTTGATGCCGACCGCCTGACAGTCGCGCATCTCCAGCCCCAGACACTGGCTGCGGCTGCAATCCGCCATGGTGAGATCGCAGCGCAGGAAGCTGGCCTCGCGCAGATCGCAACCCTGCAACAGGCAGCCCCGCTCGCTCTCGCGATCGTAGAAGCTGCAATCGATGAAGCGGCTCTCGCTCAGATCCAGCCAGGAGAAGTTGCAGCCGATAAAGCGGCAACCCGAGAACTGCCCCCCCTCCACATCCTGCGGCTCGAAACGCACGCCCTCGAACTGCTTGCCTTTAATCATCGGAAAACTCCCCCTGATACGGTTTCATATGCTGACTTTGGCCGCCAAAAAAGGTAATGTTACATGTAACATCTATGCTGGACAGCCCTATGAACCCGACCCGCAAGCGCCGCCCCACCCTGCAAGATATCGCCGATCAGACCGGCGTAACCAAGATGACTGTCAGCCGCTATCTGCGTGACCCGCAGACCGTGGCGGAGGGGACGCGCGAGCGGATCGCGGCGGCGGTGGAAGAGCTGGGTTACATCCCCAACCGGGCGCCGGACATTCTCTCCAACGCGACCAGCAGGGCGATCGGCATCCTGATCCCCTCCCTCTCCAACCAGGTCTTCTCCGCCGTGGTGCACGGCATCGAGTCGGTGACCCGCCCGGCCGGTTACCAGACCCTGCTGGCCCACTACGGCTACAGCCCGGAACGGGAGGAGGAGCAGATCGCCTCGCTGCTCTCCTACAACGTGGATGGTCTCATCCTCTCCGACAGCCGCCACACCGAGCGCACCCGCAAGATGATCGCCACCGCTGGCATTCCGGTAGTGGAAACCATGGATCTGCCGCAGACGCCCATCGACATGGTGGTCGGTATGGATCACAAGGCCGCCGCCCGGGCCATGGTATCAGAGATGCTGCGCCGGGGCCGACGCAAGGTGGTCTATCTGGGGGCTCGGCTCGACGTGCGCACCCAACTGCGGATGGAGGGGTATTATCAGGCGATGGCCGACTTTGGCCTCACCGGCCAGCATCTGCTGACCGAACAGTCCTCCACCTTTACCCTCGGCGGCGAGTTGCTGGATCAGGCGCTGGTGCGCTATCCCGACCTCGACGGCCTGTTCTGTACCAACGATGACCTGGCGGTCGGCGCCCTGCTGCAGTGTCAGGCCAAGTGGATCCCGGTGCCGCAACAGATCGCCATCGCTGGCAGCAACGCCCTCGACATCGGCCACGCCATGACCCCCAAGCTGGCCAGTATCGTCACCCCACGGGAAGCGATCGGTCGCGAAGCGGCCACCATGCTGCTGGCGCGCCTCAGCGGCCACCCCTTGCCAGAGACCTGCAAGGATATCGGCTTCTCTCTCTATGAAGGGGAGAGCCTGAGCTAGCCCCTTCCCGAGCGGCATAACCCGATCCGGAGACCCTGCAGACCGTCCGTCGGCGCCTTTTCTCCCATTTATCCTGATAACAGAACAGGCCACCCGAGGGTGGCCTGTTCGATTTATCTACACGACTAACGCTTAGCGTTTAACCATTTCAACCGCTTCGCGGGAGAGGCGAGTCACCTCTTCCCAGTTGCCGCTCTTGACCGCATCGGCCGGCAGCATCCAGGAGCCGCCGACGGTGGCCACACACTTGAGCGCCAGATAGTCGGCCACGTTTTTCGGGCCGATACCGCCGGTGGGGCAGAACTTCACCTGGGGCAGCGGCGCGGCAATGGCGGAGAGCGCCTTGGTGCCGCCGTTCGCTTCGGCCGGGAAGAACTTCAGGTGGTCGTAGCCTGCTTCCAGCGCCTGCATCACTTCAGACGGGGTAGCCACGCCCGGGATCAGCGGCGCGGTGCTCTTGGCCGCGTGGGCCAGCAGGGCCGGCGTCATCCCCGGGGAGATGACGAAGCGGGCACCGGCGGCGACGGCTGCGTCAAACTGCGCGCAGTTGAGCACGGTACCGGCACCGACCATGGCATCCGGCATCGCCTTGGCGATGAGGGCGATGGCATCGAGGGCTACCGGGGTGCGCAGGGTGATTTCGAAGACAGAGATGCCGCCATCGAGCAGCGCCTTGGCCATCGGCAGGGCCTGATCCAGCTCATTGATGACCATCACGGGTACCAGCGGAGAGGCGGCAAACACCTCGGCCGGGGTCACTTTCCAGTTCTGCATAGCTCTTCCTTAGTCAAAGGCTCTTAGTCAAAAATAGTGGCGCCGCACTCGGCGCTCGATACTGCGCGACGCATCACGCTGAACAGTTCACGGCCCCACCCCTCTTGTTCCAGAGTGAGGTCAATCTCGGCCTGGGTGCGACCACTCAAATCGGTCAGGCAGTCGAGGCGACCACTTACCGCATCCACCCGCAGCAGATCGCCATCGGCAAGCAGGCCGATGGCCCCGCCGTGCAGCGCTTCCGGGGTGACGTGGATGGCGGCCGGGATCTTGCCGGAGGCACCGGAGAGACGGCCATCGGTGACCAGAGCCACCTTGTAACCCGCCTTCTGCAGGTTGCCGAGTACCGGCATCAGCTTGTGCAGCTCCGGCATGCCGTTGGCGGCCGGGCCATTGTGGCGCACCACGATCACGGCATCCTGATTGAGATCGCCCGCCTTGTAGGCCGCTTCCACCGCATGCTGGGAGGAGAAGACCCGGGCCGGGGCTTCAATCACCCGATATTCGGGAGCCACGGCGGAGACCTTGACCACGGCACGGCCCAGATTGCCCGCCAGCAGCTTGGTGCCGCCGGTCGCATTAAATACGCTACCAGTGGGAGAGAGCACACTCGCATCGCCGCTCTCGCCGACCGGCTGCCATACCAGCTGGCCATCGACCAGCACCGGACGGCTGAGGTAATCCTGCATCTCGCCAAAGACCGGGGTGGCATCCATGTGGATCAGCCCCTCTTCGGCCAGACGGCGCATCAGACCGGGCACGCCGCCCGCCTGTTCGAAGGCATTCACATCGGCCGGGCCGTTCGGGTACATGCGCACCAACAGCGGTACCACGTCGGAGAGATCGCTGATGTCATCCCAGGTCAGTACCAGACCGGCCGCGCGGGCCAGCGCCACCATGTGGATGCTGTGGTTGGTGCTGCCACCGGAGGCGAGCAGGGCCACCAGACCGTTGACCAGCGAACGCTCGTCCAGCACTTCGCTCAGGGGGCGATAGGCCGGGGAGCCCGGGATCATGGCGCTGATGCGGCGTGCCGCTTCAATGGTCAGGGCATGGCGCAGCTCGCTGTGCGGGTGCACGAAGGCAGAGCCCGGCAGCATCAGGCCCATGGCCTCGAACACCAGCTGGTTGGTGTTGGCGGTGCCGTAGAAGGTGCAGGTGCCCGCCGCATGGTAGGCGCCGCACTCCATCTCCAGCAGGGCATCGCGACCCACTTCACCGGCGGCGTACTTCTGACGCACCTTCACCTTCTCGTCGTTGCTGATGCCGCTCGCCATCGGGCCAGCCGGTACAAACGCGGTCGGCAGATGGGCGTGGGAGAGCGCCCCCATGATCTGGCCCGGGGCGATCTTGTCGCAGATGCCGAGCAGCAGGGTCGCATCGAAAGTGTTGTGAGAGAGCGACAGCGCGGTCGCCTGGGCGATCAGGTCGCGGGAGAAGAGGGACATGTCCATCCCCGGCTGACCCTGAGTCACGCCGTCGCACATGGCAGGCACGCCGCCAGCGACCTGAGCGCTGTGACCCAGCTCGGCCAGCGCACCCTTGATGATGTCCGGATAGCCCTGATAGGGCTGATGGGCACTCAGCATGTCGTTGTAGGCAGTGACGATGCCGACGTTGGCGCGGGTCATGTCGAGGATGCGACCCTTCTCGTCACTGCTGCAGGCGGCCACAGCGTGAGCCAGGTTGCCACAGGCCAGTGCGGCGCGGGTCTTGCCCTGCTCTGCCTGACGCTGGATGCGGGCCATAAAGGCCTGACGACGGGCGGCACTGCGCTCGCGGATGCGGGCAGTGACGTCGGAAATTACCTGATGAATCATCGGGCTTGCTCCAATGCTGTGACGGCGCGGTCAACCACCTGTTCGAAGGTGCCGTCGATATCAATGTGGAATACACCAGCTTCGCCATCCGGGCGCTCCAGGGTATCGAACTGACTTTGTACCATGCTTTCGCGCATGAAGTGGCCCTTGCGGGCCCGCATCCGCTCGAGGATCAGCGGTTGGCTGCCATCGAGGAAGATAAAGCTGACCGACTCGTTGCCTTCACGGATCTGGTCGCGATACTGCTTTTTGAGGGCGGAACAGACGATGATACCCACTTCGTTTTTCTGCTCCAGACTGTAAGCCGCATCACGAATACGCTCCAGCCAGGGGGCGCGATCCTCGTCGTTGAGGGGGTTGCCGCCAGCCATCTTCTGGATATTGGCCTTGGGGTGCAGGTCATCACCATCGATGAACTTGGCGCCCAGCGCTTCTGCCACCTTGAGGCCCACGCTGGATTTACCGCTGCCACATACACCCATCACGATAATGCACTTACCCGCCATAATTTGACCTCTGTCCCACTTTTCAAAAAACCAGCTGTTGATGGGTTCTAATCTAGCACGTTACCGGTAACATGTTACCGGTAACGATTAGAAATGTGAAGTCGGCCACAGACTGTAACTAACACTCTCCGGCCCCGTGCCTGATGCGGCAGATTAGCCATATATACAAATAAATCATAATCTTATGGCTAATACCGAGTCCTGCTGCATTGCCACTGAACAACTAACAAGGAACAGAGAACAATGTCGGATATCTCTTTGATCATGACGGCCGCAGGCTCGATTGTGCTGCTGCTCTTCCTGGTGATGAAGGCCCGGCTCCACGCCGTGGTTGCCCTGATCCTGGTCTCCATGGTGGCGGGTCTCGCCGCTGGCATGAACCCGGCCGATATCGCCGCCACCATCCAGAAAGGGATGGGCGGCACCCTCGGTTTCGTCGCGGTCGTGGTGGCGCTGGGCGCCATGTTTGGCAAGGTGATGGAAGTGACCGGCGCCCTCGACCGGGTGGCCCACACCCTGCTCGGCAAGTTCGGCGTCAAGCGCGCCAACTGGGCCATGGCTCTGACCGGCTTTGTCTGCGCTCTGCCGCTCTTCTTCGACGTGGCCGTGGTGCTGCTGATTGGCGTCGCCTTCGCCATCGTCCGTCGTGGCGGCGGCAGCGTGGTGAAGATCGGTATCGCCCTGCTGGCGGGTATCGCCACTTGCCAGGCCTTCCTGATCCCGGCACCTGGTCCCATTCTGGTGGCCTCCCAGCTGGGTGCCGACTTTGGCTACATGATCCTGTTCGGTCTGATCGCCGCCGTACCGGCACTGATCCTGGCAGGCCCGCTGTTCGGTGACTTCATCAGCAAGATCGTCGATGTGCCGCTGCCTGCCGATGCCCAGAACAGCGTCCACGATGACAGCAAATCCCTCCCCTCCTTCGGGCTGGCCATGGGTCTCATCGGTCTGCCGCTGCTGCTGATCGGCCTCAAGACCATCGTCGGTCGCTTCGTCGAGGCGGGCTCTACCCTGCACGGCTGGCTGGAGTTTATCGGTCACCCCTTCACCGCCATCATGGTCGCCTGTCTGGCCGCCTTCTACCTGCTGGGTATTCGCCGCGGCATGTCCCGTGACGAGGTGATGAGCGTCTGCAACAGCGCTATCCAGCCGGCCGGCGTCATCATTCTGGTTACCGGTGCCGGTGGCGTCTTCAAGCAGGTGCTGGTCGATTCCGGCGTGGGTGCCGCCCTTGGCAACATGCTGGCTGACACCGGTCTGCCCATCGTCGCACTGGCCTTCATTCTGGCGGCCGCGGTACGGGTGATTCAGGGCTCCGCCACCGTCGCCATGCTGACCGCCTGCGGTCTGGTACTGCCAATGCTGGAACCCCTCGGCCTGAACGGTGCCCAGCTGGCGGCTGTCACCATCGCCATCGGCGGCGGTTCGATCGTGCTCTCCCACGTCAACGACTCCGGTTTCTGGCTGGCCAACCGCTACCTCGGGCTGACCGAAAAGCAGACCCTGCAGACCTGGACCGTGATGGAGACCATCATCGGTACCACCGGCGGCATGATGGCGATGATCATCTACAGCTTCCTGTAATCACGCGAAAAGCTGACAAAAGGCCTCACTTGTGAGGCCTTTTTCATCTTTCTGACGATTCTTTCTTTGGCTGAGAGGGCGAGATTGTTAGAATTGCCTATTCATCGCTCCGAGTGGAACGCTTAACCCCGTGATTTCAGGTTTCTCTATGCATTCTTCGGCCCATTATCGACAACTGCTGGCGCGCCTGCCCCAGATCGCCGTCGCGGCGGATCAGTTTGAAGTGCTCTACAGCGCCCAGGATTTCAAGCGCCGCATTCTTGCGCTTATCGCCAGTGCCACCCGGCGCATCTATCTGGTGGCGCTCTATCTGCAGGATGACGAGGCCGGACGGGAGATCCTCGCCGCCCTCTACGCCGCCAAGCAGCGCAACCCGGCTCTCGACATCAAACTGTTCGTCGACTTCCACCGTGCCCAGCGCGGCCTGATCGGCAAGGGCAAGCAGGGCGGCAACCACCTGATGTATCAGAGCATGGCTGCCAAACACGAGCACCAGATCGAAATCTACGGCGTGCCGGTCAAGGGGCGCGAGCTGCTTGGCGTGCTGCACCTCAAGGGCTTCATCTTCGATGATACCGTGCTCTACTCCGGCGCCAGCCTCAACGACATCTACCTGCATCAGCAGGATCGCTACCGCTTCGACCGCTATCACCAGCTCACCAGCCCGGAGCTGGCCCGCAGCATGGTCAACTACGTGGATGACCTGTTCGTGAAGAGCGACGCGGTGCAGCGACTGGATCACAGCGACATCCCCAGCGCCAAGCAGCTGAAGGGGCCGATCCGCCGCTTCAAGCAGAGCTTGCGCCAGAGCCAGTACCGCTTCAGCACCATGCCGGTCAACACCCAGGAGGTGGCCGTCACCCCCATGGTGGGTCTGGGCAAGCGCAACAATCAGCTCAACCTGATGATCCGCAATCTGGTGCGCTCCACCGAGCGGGAGATCTTCATCTGCACCCCTTACTTCAACCCGCCCAAGGAGTTGAGCAAGGATATCGAGGATCTGCTGCAGCGCGGCTGCAAAGTCACCATAGTGGTGGGCGACAAGACCGCCAACGACTTCTTCATTCCGCCGGAAGAGAAGTTCTCCACCATCGGTGGCCTGCCCTATCTCTACGAGACCAACCTGCGCAAGTTTGCCGAGCGCAACCAGCGTCACATTGACGACGGTCGCCTCAACCTGATGCTCTGGTGTTGCGAGCGCAACTCCTACCATCTCAAGGGGATCTTCGTGGATGACGAGTGGGCCCTGCTCACCGGCAACAACCTCAACCCGCGTGCCTGGGCGCTGGATCTGGAGAACGGCCTGCTGGTGCACGATCGTCGCCACCTGCTGCGTCCCCAGTTCAACGCGGAGCGGGAGAACATCCTGGCCAACACCAAGCGGATCAGCCACTTCGATCAGGTGGAGCAGATCCAGGACTACCCGGAACAGGTGCGCAAGCTGCTGGGACGGATCCACCGGGTCAAGGCTCATCTGCTGCTCAAACGCATCATCTGACCCCGGGCGCCATGCGCCTGCACCTCGCCCGCTGGCACCCGCACAAAGGCCTCCCGTTTTCGGCAGGCCTTTGTTATATCCGCCGTTTCCCCCGCTTTGGCGCCCCTGCCAGCAGCAACTCGGCTTGCATCGGCCCCTCAACAACCCCTATCATCTGGACATATTTACAGTGTTTTCGGGCATCTAATTGATGAAATTGGATAAAATTCCTCTCGATAGCCTCAAGGGTGTCGGCAGCAAAATGCTGGAGAAGCTCGAGCGGCTGGGGCTGGCCACGGTACAGGATCTGCTGTTCCACCTCCCCCTGCGCTACGAGGACCGCACCCAGGTGTGGCCCATCGGCGATCTGCCGCCCGGCCTGCACGGCGCCGTCGAGGGCGAAATCCAGGACACTCAGCTGGTGATGGGGCGCCGCCGCATGCTGGTCTGTCGCATCAGCGATGGCACCGGCACCCTCACCCTGCGCTTCTTCAACTTCACCGCCGCCCAGAAAAACAGTCTGGCGGCGGGCCGCCTGATCCGCTGCTTTGGCGAGGTGCGCCCCGGCAAATACGGGCTGGAGATGGCCCACCCCGAGTACAAGCTGCTCGGCGAGGAGCAGGCCGGCCAGACCGAAGAGGCACTCACCCCCGTCTACCCGACCACCGAGGGGCTGCGCCAACTCACCCTGCGCAGCCTCACCGATCAGGCGCTGGCCCAGCTCGACCTCTATGGCGTGGAGGAGCTGCTGCCCGCCGGTCTCTATCCCCATCAGATTGAACTGGCCGCCGCCCTGAAGCTGCTGCATCGCCCGCCCCCCTCGGTGGCGCTGCCGCTGCTGGAAAGCGGTCAGCATCCGGCCCAGCAGCAGCTGGTGCTGGAAGAGCTGCTGGCCCACAACCTCTCGGTACTCAAGGTGCGCGCTCAGGCCCAAACCCAGCTGGCCCGCGCCCTCAAACCGGCGCCTGCGCTGGTCGAACAGCTGCTCGGCGCCCTGCCGTTCAAGCCGACCGGCGCCCAGAGCCGGGTAGTAGCGGAGATAAGTAAGGATCTGCAACAGAGCCACCCCATGATGCGGCTGGTACAGGGGGATGTGGGCTCCGGCAAGACCCTGGTCGCGGCACTGGCTGCCCTGCAGGCCATCGGCAACGGCTGTCAGGTGGGGCTGATGGCACCGACCGAGCTGCTGGCGGAACAGCATGCCATCAACTTCGCCAAGTGGCTGGAGCCGCTCGGCATCGGTGTCGGCTGGCTGGCGGGCAAGCAGAAAGGCAAGGCGCGGGAAGAGGCGCTGGCCGCCATCGCCGACGGCAGCGTCAAGATGGTGGTGGGCACCCACGCCATCTTTCAGGAGCAGGTGGTGTTCCAGCGCCTCGCCTTGGTCATCATCGATGAACAGCACAGATTCGGGGTGCATCAGCGCCTCGCCCTGCGTGAGAAAGGGGAGCGTGAAGGGGTACATCCTCATCAACTCATCATGACCGCCACCCCCATCCCCCGCACCCTGGCGATGACCGCCTATGCCGACCTCGATACCTCGGTCATCGACGAACTGCCGCCGGGCCGCACCCCCATCACCACGGTGGCGCTGCCCGACAGCCGTCGCGGCGACGTGATCGAGCGGGTCAAACTCGCCTGCACCGAGGGCAAGCAGGCCTACTGGGTCTGCACCCTGATCGAGGAGTCGGAGGTGCTGGAGTGCCAGGCCGCCGAGGATACCGCCGCCGAGCTGCAAAACCTGCTGCCCGGGCTGCATATCGGGCTGGTACACGGCCGGATGCGCCCGGTCGAGAAACAGCGGGTGATGGAGGAGTTCAAGGCAGGCATACTGCAACTGCTGGTTGCCACCACCGTCATCGAGGTGGGGGTGGATGTGCCCAATGCCAGCCTGATGATCATCGAAAACCCGGAACGACTGGGGCTGGCGCAGCTGCACCAGCTGCGCGGTCGGGTTGGCCGCGGAGCGGTAGCCTCCCACTGTGTGCTGCTCTATCATGCCCCCTTGTCCAAGACGGCCCAGAGCCGACTCGGGGTGCTGCGTGAGACCAACGATGGCTTCCTCATCGCCCAGCGCGACCTGGAACTGCGCGGCCCGGGGGAACTGCTCGGCACCCGCCAGACCGGTCTGGCCGACCTCAAGATCGCCGATCTGGTGCGAGATCAGCCGCTTATTCCGCAGGTACAGAAGATGGCGAGATTCCTGATGGATCGTCATCCCAACCATGTTGAACCCTTGATCCGCCGCTGGCTCGGTCTGCGGGACCACTACTCAAACGCCTGACAACACACCCCAAAACAGGAGGAAAGCATCCATGAATTCCTGGCTACGCAGCCTGCTCTACACCTTCGCCTTCCTGCTGTTGTTGGTCTGGGTTGCCCTCGGCCTGTTCGACGCCGAGCGCGCCAAAGGCCCCATCGCCAGCTGGATCAGCCAGCAGACCGGCGTGCCGGTCACCATAGGGCGGCTGGTGTTCAACCCGCTGCACCCCTACACCCTGCTGGCGGAGCAGGTGCGTTACGGCGATGCAGTCTCCCTCGACAAGATCTATCTGGAGATCGAGAGCATCGACTGGCTGAGCCGCGACGTGCGCATCGCCCATCTCGACCTCATTCGCCCCGCCATCAAGCTGCCGCTGCCCAACCAGCTGCCGAGCCTGCCGGTGCACTCCCTCACCATCAGCGACAGCACCATAGACCGGCTCAGTCTGGAGAGCCCCGAGCTGACCCTGCGTGGCCTCAATGCCACCCTGAGTGACTGGGAGCTGATCGACCCGAAACGGCAGCCACAGGCCAACCTGAGCCTCAATATCGGCCAGCTGGAGACCCCGCAATTCACCTTCGCCCGTCTCAACCTGCAAGGACGGCTGGAGGGGGAAGTGCTGCGTACCGACAAGCTGGTGACCAACCTGTTCGACGGTCTGCTGGAGGCCGGCATGGTGCTGGACTGGCCCGCCCGCACCCTGCAACTGCACGATCTCAAGGCCCGCGGCATGCGGGTGGAGCTGGGTGATCTGACGCAGCAAGGCTTCCCGCAGCGCTTCCCGTTGCAAAGCGTGTCGCTGGATCGCGGCCAGCTGGACGGCGTCAGCCTCAACGACATCAATCAGGAGCTCTCCTTCAACAACTTCAGCGGCCAGCTCACCGCCTTCAACTGGCAGGCGGGCAGCCAGCCTACCGGCTATCTGATCGGCACCCTGGGCGATATGGGGCGTGGCCTGTTCCAGCTGGAGGAGATCAAGGGCAAGCTCGCTTTCTCGCCCCAGCAGATCGACGGCGAACTGCAGGGCAAGGCCTATGAAGGGGCGTTCAGTGTCGAGCTCTCCCTCGATACCCAGCAGCAGAAGCTGACCCTGAAAGACGTGGCGCTGAGCGGCATGGATATCAGCCTGCCGCAGGGTTGGTGGCAGGATTGGCAGAGCTGGCGCCCGCAGCAGGTGGATATCCGCAAGCTGGCGTTCGACAAGCTCAAGGTGCTCTCCTTCGACGATACCCTGCCCCTGTCGCTGACCGGCTGGCAGCTCTATCTGAGCGATCTCGCCCTGCGCGATAACCAACCCGGCCCGCTGCTCGGCCGCGCTCGTATCGAGAGCAAGTGGTTCGAGCTGGTGTGGGATGGCCTCAGCGCCCGTAACGGCGAGCTGGATGGGGAGCTGACCCCCAGCTCCTGGCAACTGGGCAAACTCACCAGCTCGCTGCCGGATGAGGGCACCTTCAGCCTGAGTGGCCAGTGGGGCCGCGAACCGGGCCAGAGCAGCCGCCTGCAGTTGCAGGCAACCAAGCTGGATCTGCAGCAGTGGGGCAAGATACTCCACTCCCCGGTCTCCTTTGCCGGCAAAGCGGACGTGAGCGCCGACCTGCAAGCCGAACATGGCAAAACGGCGGGCGAGTGGCGCCAGACCCTGCAAGGCAGCTTTGCCCTCGATGCCGATGAGCCGTTCTGGGACAAGGTGAAGATAGATCCGCTGCTGGATGAGTGGTTCAAGGGGGCAACCCCACCCACCCTGACGCCGGATCAGCTGTGGCAGGCGATGCAGGAGGGTGATACCCCCTTCTACCGCATCAAGCTGCTGGGCAAGATCGACAAGGGCCAACTGCAGATCGAGCAGGCTGGTGCCTCCACCATCACCCATCTGCTGGCGCTGC
Organism: Aeromonas finlandensis; assembly: GCF_000764645.1. Taxonomy (GTDB): domain Bacteria; phylum Pseudomonadota; class Gammaproteobacteria; order Enterobacterales; family Aeromonadaceae; genus Aeromonas; species Aeromonas finlandensis. The sequence continues at coordinate 27,430 of NZ_JRGK01000350.1, read as the reverse complement.
AAGGGGGGATCGATCTGGTCAACGAGCAGTGGCAGCTGGATCTGGGGATCCTCAATGGCAACCGCTGCGCCGAGCTGCTCGGCCAGTGGCGCGGGCCGCTGACGGAACCCACACTGGCCTGGAGCTTCCCGCAGAAGCAGGACGCCTGCGGCTGGGAAGTGGGGGTACGTTATCCACCCCAAGGCAACAGCGCCCCGCTCTGGCGACCGGCTCCCGCGCCGAAAGCTCAAGCCCAAGTCCAGACCCAAGCCGGGCAGACAAGCGACAGCCAGCAAGGGTAAAAACAGACAAGGCCTCATGATGAGGCCTTGTTGTTTGATGGGGAAACGACGCGGTTACTGGCCCGGGCGGCGGGGCGGCTGCACCACGTAGTGGCCGCAGAACTCTGCCGCCAGTTTGCTGCCGCTGAACAGCTGGATCTTGAGGCTAAAGGTAACCGGCTCGCCCCGCTTGAGCGGCTGCAGCACGGCGGGCATCCCCTCGCGGGCTACTCGCGCCTCCGGCTCCTCATCGACCGGGCCATGATATTTGATGGTGCTCTCGGCCAGCACCGGCTCGCCCACCAGCCCCTCCTCTTTAAGTTGCAGCCAGATCAGCCCCCAGCCCGCCAGCACGCACTGGCTGTAGACACTGCCGGCAAACATGCTGCCATGCACGTTGAAGTTGGCCGCCAGATTGGCCTTGAGATGGAAGGTCTGGCCGTCGTAGTGGCTGATGTGCATCCCCATCTTCTCGCTGATGGGCACCCCGCGCGACCAGCGGGTGGTGAGATCCTGACACCACTCCGGCCGATACTGGATGGTCTGCAACGGGCTCAGGGATTTGATCATCTGGCGATGGGGTATGCGACCAAAGGAGACGGGGCCGCCCCCCACTTCGAGAAAACCGCACTTGCGATAGAACTCCACCGCCTCCTGACGAGCATTCATCACCAGTCGTTTCACCTTCTCGCTGCGGGCCAGCTGCTCAAGATCCTCCACCATTTTGGCACCCAGCCCCTGCCCGCGATATTCGGGGCGCAGCGCCATAAAGCGGATCTGCGCCTCGTCGCCGCCGATAAAGAGGCGGCCCACCGCGATGGGGGTACCATCGGGTGCCAACATCAGCCGGTGAATGGCGACCGTATCGTATTCGTCCCGCTCGGAACCGACCGGCAGATTGAAGGGTTTACGCAGAAGTTCCCAGCGCAACTGGTAATAGACATCCAGCTCGGCGGCTGTCTGAGGGGTGACTACCCGATACATAAAGCGATCCTTGAGTTTGCGCCGACTGGCAGATGGAAGGACTTACACAGACGTTTCCAGCGCAGCATGCAGTCAGTACCCGGCTCGGCTGCCGTTTGGGGGGTGACTACCCGGTACATAGTTTCATCCTTGAGTTACACTGGTCGGAAACCATCTTGCCGTGCAAATTCATGGACTTCAATCTGCAAGCGTACCAAGCCGATCACTTGTTGCACCTCAGCGTCAAACCCCAGCGCCGCCTCACGGTACAGGAAAATAGCCACCATCGCTGGCTGGAGATAGACGGCGTGGTGCAATCTGCCATGTCGCTCGCCGACCCCGCAGCCCTCTGTCTGCCCCATCAACGGGTCATCGCCTGCCTGCTGCCGGAACAGGCCGGGCAGATCCTCGAACTGGGGCTGGGTGGCGGCGATCTCACCCGCCACCTCTGCCAGCGCTGGCCCTCGGCCCGCCATGAATGCATCGACCTCGACGAAGAGGTGCTGACCGTTTATCAGCAGTTTTTCCAGCATCAGGCGCACGATGGGCAAGCCGTTCCGGCACTCCATCAGGCCGATGCCCTCGCCTTTCTCGAGCAGAGCGAGCAGCAGTACGACCTCATCCTGCTCGATCTTTTCAGTCAGGATGGCAACCCGCTGCTGCTGTTTCAGGAGCGGCTCTACCGGGCGCTGGCCCCCCGACTGACCGGCACCCTGGTCATCAACCTGCTGCCGCGCACCGAGCTGGAGCTAACCCACGCCCTGATGCTGATCGAACAGTGGATTGGCCCCGCTACCCCCTATCCGGTCGCTGGGCTTATCAACGTGATCGTCCACGTCACACCGCGGGATCAGGCATCCTCAGACCTGTAGCCAGAAGGTAACCGGGCCGTCGTTGACCAGCGCCACCTTCATGTCGGCGGCAAAACGGCCGGTTGCGGTCGGGATGCCGCTGGCAGCAGCCTTCGCCACGAAGTAGTCATAGAGGCGCTCGGCCTCGCTCGGATGGGCACCGCAGGAGAAGCTCGGGCGCATCCCGCTCTTGGTATCGGCCGCCAGGGTAAACTGGGAGACCACCAGCAGGCTGCCGCCGATCTGGCTGACATTGAGGTTCATCTTGCCATTCTCGTCACTGAAAACCCGATAGCCGCTTACCTTGTGCAGCAGTTTGTCGGCCTTGGCCTCATCATCCCCCTGCTCCACCCCGAGCAGCACCAGCAGCCCCTGACCGATGGCGCCGGTCACTTCGCCCTCGACGGTCACGCTGGCCTCGCTGACCCGCTGAATCAATGCAATCACATCCCTCTCCTCTCAAAACAGAACGACCGCCCCCTTACAGGGGCGGTCGTCGATGCTACCAATAAACCAGTGGGCAAGGCGATGGCTTAGCCCAGCTCCTCGCTCGCAGGTTTCTCGTACTCGCCGAGGCAGGAGGTGGTTTCCGCGCCAAGCAGCACCACCAGCCAGCTGAGGTAAACCCAGACAAACAGGATAGGAATGGTCGCCAACGCGCCATAGATGGCCTGATAGGAGGGGAAGTTGGTGATGTAGATAGCAAAGCCGCGCTTGGCCAGCTCGAACAGGGTGGCCGCCACCAGCGCGCCAATAAAGGCGTGGATCAGCCGCACCTTGCAGTTGGGCACCACGGTATAGACCAGCAGGAAGGTGAGCACCGAGAAGAGGAACGGCAAACCCCGCAGCAGCAGATAACCGATGCCGAACAGGCTCTCGGCGCCAAACAGCCGCAGGGAGAAGATGTAGGAGGAGATGGCGATGCTGGCCCCAATCAATACCGGCCCCAGGGTCAGGATCATCCAGTACATGGCGAATGCCTGCGCCAGCGGGCGGCTCTGGGTCGAGCGCCAGATGTAGTTGAGGTTCTTGTCGATGGCGGAGATCAGCATCAGCGCCACCACCACCAGCGCCCCGATCCCCACCGCCGTGGTATTGGTGGCGTTGGCGACGAAGCCGTCGATGTACTCCTTGAGCATCTCCCCGGCGGTCGGCACGAAGTTGTGGTAGACGAACTGCTCCATCTCCTGCTTGAGGCTCTGGAACACCGGAAAGGCGGACATCATGCCAAACACCACGGCGATCATCGGCACCAGCGAGAGCAGGGTGACATAGGCCAGATAACCGGCGGTAACCGTCAATCTGTCCTGTTGGAAACGGCCCCAGACAAACTGGGCGAAGTGGCGACCATCATGGCGCACAAAGGAGAGGGCGTGGGCCAAACGGCCGCGGATTTGCTGCTGCATCTTGATTCTCGTAAGCGTCGTCATGCAGACATTGTGTCAGAGGGGAGCGCTGTTTGACCACCTTTGAACCCGGATTGCCGCCATATCCGCCCATTTGCTGTACAGGCTGCGCCTTGAGCTGTCACGGGAAGCCGCAACAAAAACGGCCCCGATAAAGGGGCCGTTTGCAACGCAGATTACAGCATGTAGTCCGCTGGCAGCTCGGTGCGAGCAACACCGGAGGCGACCGCCGCCAGCGCCACAGCGCGAGCAACCCGTGGCAGCAGGCGGGCATCCATCGGCTTGGGAATGACGTAATCCTTGCCGAAGGTGAGCGCGCTCACCCCGGCGGCGGTCAGCACCTCGGCTGGCACCGGCTCCTTCACCAAACCGCGGATCGCCTCGACCGCGGCAATCTTCATGGCATCGTTGATGCGGCTGGCGCGGGCATCGAGGGCACCGCGGAAGATGAAGGGGAAGCAGAGCACATTGTTGATCTGGTTCGGGTAATCGGAGCGACCAGTACCCATGACGAGGTCACTGCGCACCCCGTGGGCCAGCGCCGGTTTGATCTCCGGATCCGGGTTGGAGCAGGCGAAGATCACCGGATTGGGCGCCATCAGGGCCACTGCTTCGGCGGGCAGCACATCCGGGCCGGAGACGCCGACAAACACATCCGCCCCTTCGATGACATCCATCAGGGTACGCAGCGGGGTCTCGTTGGCGAAACGCTGCTTGTACTTGTTGAGGTCGGTGCGGCCGGTGTGGATGACACCCTGACGATCCAGCATGAAGATGTTGTGCGGCTTGGCGCCACACTTGATCAGCAGATCCATACAGGCGGTCGCGGCAGCCCCCGCCCCCATGCAGACGATGCGGCTGTCACTGATGAGCTTGCCCTGCACTTCCAGCGCGTTGAGCAGACCGGCGGCGGTCACGATGGCGGTACCGTGCTGATCATCGTGGAACACCGGAATGTCGCAGCGCGCGATCAGCGCCTCTTCAATCTCGAAGCACTCCGGCGCCTTGATATCTTCCAGATTGATGCCACCGAAGGTATCGGCGATGGCCGCCACCGTGTCGATGAACTGCTGGCTGGTCTCGTGCTTCACCTCGATGTCGATGGCGTCGATACCGGCGAAACGCTTGAACAGCAGGGCCTTGCCCTCCATCACCGGCTTGGAGGCCAGCGGCCCCAGATTGCCCAGACCCAGAATAGCGGTGCCGTTGGAGATGACGGCCACCAGATTGCCCTTGCCGGTATAGCGGTAGGCATCGGCCGGGTTGGCAGCGATCTCGCGCACCGGCTCGGCAACACCCGGGCTGTAGGCCAGCGCCAGATCGCGGGCGGTTTCGGCAGGCTTGGTCAGGGCGATGGCAATTTTGCCCGGTACGGGCTGGGCGTGGTAATCGAGTGCTTCTTGACGCAGATCGGACATGGGGGACCCCGATGTGGTTGGTGCAAATGAGGTGCCGACAGGGGGCACGCAGAAGGGCGGGGATCATAAAAGAAAGCGGTGGGCATGCCCAGCAGATCATGCTGCCGCCAACCAGATCAGACCAGTCATTTCAGTGCCTTACCCCACCAGCCACTACCTCTTTAGTTATAGATGCTGCTATGCGGGGCAAAAAATGGGACAAAAAAGGGCGGCAAGTTGGCCTTGTCGCCCTTTCTGTCAGCTATGTAGATCCGGCTCAGTTGCCAAGATAGACCGGCAGCAGATTCGCCATCGACAGGAAGTGGAACAGCGCGGTCGCCAATCCGAACAGGATCAGCAGCCAGGCCATCAGCTTGCCGCCGGGGGTGACGAAGCGGGACGTCACTTCGCCCCGCTCGGCCCGCGCCCGGGTACGCAACACCAGCAGGGCCGGGATGATGCAGGTCCAGATGGTGGCGGCGGCACCGGCATAGCCGATGGCCAGCAGGAAACCGAACGGGAAGAGCAGGGAAAGCACCAGCGGCGGCAGAAAGGTAACCGCCCAGGTCTTGCTGCGACCGGCGCGGCTGTTGTCGAACTTGAACAGATCCGCCAGATAGTCGAACACCCCGAGCCCCACCCCGATAAAGGAGGAGAGAATAGCCGCCATGGAGAAGCCGTTGATGGCGCTGGCCACCTTCTCCGATTCAATGACCCCGGAGAGCGCGGAGAGCAGCACGCTCACGTCACCCCCCTTGGCAATCACGGGGGCAAAATCCTGACGGGGCAGGTTGCCGAAGATCCCCAGCAACCAGAGCACATAGAGCGCCAGCGCGATCAGGGTTCCCCCCAGAATGGCCCATCGGGCCTGCTGCTCGTTCTGGTAGTAGGCGCGCAGGGAGGCGACCGAGTGATGATAACCAAACGAGGTGAGCGCCACCGGCAGCATCGCCATGGCATAAGGGGCGTAGCGGTGCTCGCTGCCCGCCAGATCGAGCAGGGTCGGCAACTTGATATTGCCAAGCAGCCCCGCCACACCAAGGGCGAAGCTGAGGATCATGAAGGCGATCAGCACCACAGAGATGCGGTCAACGGCGCGGGTCGAGTGCCACACCACCAGCGAGAAGAGCACCACGAACAACACCGAGGCGAGCTTGCTGTCGATCCCCAGCATCCCCTGCAGGATGGCACCGGAGGAGGTGATATAGGCGTAGAGCAGAATGCCGCCAACAAAGTAGACCGAGAGGTTGTTGAGGAGATTGAGCTTCTCCCCCAGCAGCTCACGGGTCACGGTATTGAAGGAGACCCGCATGTCGTGGTGCTGGAAGGACTCCAGCAGCATCCAGCCGGAGAGGGTCATCATCACCATGGTGACGGTCAGTGCCAGCACCGACCAGAGGGTCCAGGCCCCCGCCCCCGAACTCGGCAGACCGAGCATGCCGGCTCCCACGCAGACGCTGGCAATGATGCAAGCGCCCCCCAAAATTGACGGTTTTTTCTTCATAATCCCTTCTTTATTAATTAGTCACACACCTAAACTGCATAAATAGCAGGGCATGATGCCAGTCTTTGTCGCAAGACGCACATCAATATCGGGCTAAAAGAGAAAGTTAATTTTCAAATGGAGCTTGATGTGAGTGCATAAAATCAGCATAAACGGCGCACAGGGAAGGCCCGGTAGCAGGCCTTTATTCTCATGCTAACGGCGGAAACGCGGCGATCAGGCCACCGCAGTCAATCCATCACCGGGATTCCGGCCTTCGCCTCCGCCTGACGGGCGATAGCCTCGGTCATCCCCTGAAAGATAAAGAGATGGAACGGCAGCATGGCGAGCCAGTAGGCCAGCCCCCAGGCGCCCTGCGGATGCCAGTGAGCGGTGACCCGGATGCGGGTCAGCCCCGACTCCTCCGGCAGGATGTTGAACTCAAGCCGCCCGACGCCCGGGGCCTTCATATTGAACAGCAGATCGAGCCTGCGCCCCTCATCCACCCCGAGGATCTGCCAGGAGTCGAGCATATCCCCCTTCACGAAGCGATCCGGATTGCTGCGACCACGGGTGCGGGCCGGGCCGCCGATCAGGTGATCCATCCATTCGCGCACCACCCACAGCTCGTTCATGTAGAAGTAGCGCTGCTCACCCCCCAACTGCTGCAACACCTGCCACACCACCTCGGGCGAGGCGAGACAGATGGCATCGCCGCTGGCGGTGCGGTCGTAGAAGCCATATTCGGGATGGCGCCAGCGCAGGCCAAGCGGCGTCTCCTGCCCCTGCTGTTCGGCACCCAGCTTCTGCTCCAGCGCCAGACTCTCCGCCAGCGCCTCGTCGAAGCTGAGCAAGGTCTGTGGCAGCAGGGCACGCAGCGGGCCGTCATCGGCCGGGATGTCGTGCTTGAGGCCACCCACCAGCGCCTTGGCCACCGGCTGCGGCACCGAGGTGACAAACTGCAGCCACCAGGCAGAGAGGCGCGGGCTCAGAAACGGGATGGGAATGATGGGGCAGCGCTTGCCGATATGGGCGGCGAACTTCTGCAACTGCTGCTGATAGCTGAGCAGCTCTGGGCCGACCGCATTGAAGATGCGGCCATCCACCTCCTCGGCTTCCACCAGCCCGCCCAGATAGTGCAGCAGGTTTGAGAGGGCGATGGGAGGCGTGCGCGAGCGCACCCACTTCGGTGTCACCATCATCGGCAGGTTGAACACCAGATCCCGCATCACCTCGAACGCCGCTGACCCGGGCCCGATGATGATGCCGGCACGCAGCTCCACCGTCGGTACGCCGGATTCGCGAAACAGCTCGCCACAGTGGCGGCGGGAGTTAAGATGGCGACTGTTGCACTGCTCGGGCTGGATTGCCCCGAGATAGATGATGCGGCGCACCCCGGCGGCGCGAGCGGCGGCAGCAAAGTTCTTCACCCCCTGCTGCTCCAGCCGGTGAAAATCGGCCCCCGCCCCCATGGCATGCACCAGATAGAAGACGGTATCTATGCCCGCCAGCGCAGGCAGCAGGGTGATGGGTTTGAGGCTGTCGGCGAGGCGAAACTCCACCCCCTCCGGCAGGCGGCAGGGACGGCGCGCCCCGGCAATCACCCTGTAGCCCAGGGTTTGCAGGTGGGGCACCAGGTAGGAGCCTATATAACCCGCCGCACCCATCACCAGACAGTTTCTCATCCTCTCTTCCTCTTCACATGTTGCGCCCTGCGCTTGGGCAAACGGGCTACCACCCGCATGCCCATCATCCTGCCACGCCGCCACCTTGCAACCTAGTACTAACCACCTCTCTGATTAGTCCGATTTGGTGTTAAGCCCTGCTCATTAACTGGTCGATAACTGACCAGATGTATAGCGCCGAGGGCGAACGTATGCGCATCGATCACTACGACCTCCAGGGGGAGGTGCAATACCAACAGCAACAGGCGCAAGCACGCAAGGTGCGCAGACTGGGGCCAGTCGCGCCGCAGGCCAATGGCGCCAACGGGACCGCCGCCACACCACCATCAGGCGAGCAGCGAACCACTCTGATGCAGAGCAGCGCCCTGACGCTGCAAGCCAGCAGCCGGAGCAATGCCCAGACTCCCCCGCAGGCTGCAGCCGCACCAACCAAGGCGCAGGGGAGCAAAAATCAGGAGGAGAACGGCGTTCCCAACGACGGGCTCGACAACCGCCAGCGGTTGATCAAGCTGATGATCGAGTCGATGCTGGGCCACGAAATCGAGCTGCCCAAACCGATCAAACCTGCCGAAGAGGGTGGCGAAGGGGTGACCCAAGGAGAAGCCGCTGCTCAGGCCGCCGAGCCGGATCAACTGGTGGAGGTGACAGACACCCTGCTGCAACAGGAGCAGCTCAACGTGGTCGCCTCGGCCAGCATAGAGACACAGGACGGCCAGAGCCTGCAGCTCGATCTCGGCTTTGTGCTCGACTGGCGCCAGCTCGATATCAGCAAGCGCCGCACCACCCTCAATGCCCTCAAGGATCCGCTGGTGCTCAGTCTGGATGGCAAGATCGCAGGCCTGACCGACGCCCGGGTCAAATTCGACATCGATCAGGATGGCAAAGAGGACAACCTGCCCGGCCTGCGCGAAGGGAGTGGCTTCGTGGCGCTGGATCGTAACGGCAACGGCACCATAGATGACGGCGGCGAGTTGTTTGGTGCCCGCTCCGGCAATGGCTTCGGCGAGCTGGCCACGCTGGATGAGGATGGCAACGGAGTGCTGGACGAGGGGGATAGCCAGTTTTCAACCCTGCAGTTCTGGCACCCCGACCACGCCCCCATCGCTCTGGTCGAGCTGGGGATCGGCGCCATCCTGCTAAGGCCCCTCGACACCCCCTTCACCCATCTGGGGGAGAGCGGCAATCAGGGTGTGCTGCGCCAGTCCGGCCTCTATGTGACCGAACAGGGCAAGGGGGGTTGGGTGCAGCAGATCGATCTGCGGGTCTGAGCGTTGAAACAGAATCATCCGCCCGGTCGCTGACGAGCTCTGCCAGCGACCGGCTCCGGCACCATCAACTCAGTTCGGTGGGGTCGATATCCAGACTCCAGCGCACCTTTTTGGTCTCCGGCCACCCCTCCAGCTCCTTCACCGCCCAATCCAGCAGCTGGGCCAGCGGTGCCCGGTTCGGCCCCTGCACCAGCAACTGCATGCGGAACTTGCCTGCCTTGCGCTCCATAAAGCCACTAATGGGCCCCAGCACCTGAACATGGGGATAGCGGGCGCTGCGCAGGGTATCGGCGAGACGGGTGAGGAACAGCTGCACCTCGTCGCGGCCATTGGCCTCGGCGCGAAACAACCCCTGATAGCTGAAGGGCGGCAGCCCCAGCAGGCGGCGCTCTTTCAACGCCGTATCGGCGAAGTGGCCATAACCGTTCTGGGTCAGATCCTGCAACAGGGCGTGCTCCGGATGGTGGCTCTGCAGTACCACCAGCCCGGGTTTGCTGGCGCGACCGGCTCGGCCCGCCACCTGGGTGTAGAGCTGGGCCAGCTTCTCGGCGGCGCGAAAATCGGCACTGAACAGGGCGCCATCCACATCCAGCAGACCCACTAGCGTCACATCCGGAAAGTGGTGCCCCTTGGCCAGCATCTGGGTGCCGATCAGGATCTTGTACTTGCCCGCCTTGATGTCGCCGAGATGGGTCTCCAGCTCCCCCTTACGGCGGGTATTGTCCCGATCGATGCGCACCACCGGATATTGCGGGAACACCGTAGTAAGCAGCTGCTCCAGCTGCTCGGTGCCCACTCCCGAGCCGATCAACTCGTTGCTGCCGCACTCCGGGCAGTGATGGGGCAGCGGGCGCACGCTGTCGCAGTGGTGGCAGTGCAGCCGCCGTCCGGCCTGATGCCAGGTGTACCAGGCATCACAGCGCTCGCAGGCGGCGCTCCAGCCGCACTGGTGGCAGATAAGGGCCGGGGCATAGCCACGGCGGTTGAGAAACAGCATCACCTGATTGCCCGCCGCCAGATGCTCTGCCATCAACTGCTCCAGCTGGGGGGAGAGCCCGGCCTGCAGCCGCACGTTCTTGATATCCAGGATCACCTGACGGGCGGTCTGAGCGTTACCGGCGCGGCGAGTCAGGGTGAGGTGGTGATACTTGCCGGTGCGGGCGTTGTGCAGCGTCTCCAGCGACGGAGTGGCCGAGCCGAGCAGGATGGGGATACCGGCGCGATGAGCCCGCATCACCGCCAGATCCCGCGCGTGGTAACGGAAACCGTCCTGCTGCTTGAAGGAGCCGTCGTGCTCCTCGTCGATGATGATGATGCCGAGGTTGTGAAACGGAGTGAACACTGCAGAGCGGGTACCGATCAGGATGGCGGCGCCGCCGTCGCGACAGGCGAGCCAGGCATCGAGCCGCTCCCGGTCGTTCATGGCAGAGTTCATCGCCACCACAGGCACGTTGAAGCGGCGGCGAAAGCGGTTGATGGTCTGCGGGGTGAGGCCGATCTCCGGCACCATCACCAGTGCCTGCTTGCCCGCCTTGAGCAGGGGCTCGAGGATGCTCAGATAGACCTCGGTCTTGCCGGAGCCGGTGATGCCATCGAGCAGGAAGGCGCCGAACTTGTCGCTCTGGCTGGTGACGGCGGAGACGGCCAGTGCCTGCTCGCCGTTGAGGCGCAGCCCCTCTCCCGGCTCAAAACGGGTAGCCCAATCGCCATCGTGGCTCGGCTCCAGCGAGCGCTTCTCCAGCAGCCCCTTCTTCTCCAGCGCTGTGAGAGCGGCGCTCTGGATCTCCTCCTGCTTGAGGGCAGATGGCGTTTGCGGCCCCTTGCGCAGCAGAGCAAGCGCCTGCTGCTGCTTGGCGGCCCGCTTGAGCTCGTTGAGATCGATCGCCATACCTGCCTCGGTGGCAAACCAGAACTCCAACTCCCGATAGGCGGCAGGCTCCCCCTTGCGCACCAGTACCGGCAGGGCATGGGGTAACACTTCCCCCAGCGGATGCTGGTAGTAGTTGGCGCTCCAGTTCATCAGCGCCAGAATGTCCGGTCCCAGCACAGGGGAGCTATCAAGCACCCGTTTGAGAGGCTTGAGTTTGTTGCGGGGCACCTGGCTGTCGGCCGGGTGATCCACCACCAGCCCGACCAGGGTCTGGGGACCGAAAGGGATCTCGACCCGGCAACCGGGGGCAGGTAACGGCAGGGGAGAGAGATAGTCGAAGTGACGGCGTAACGGTACCGGGACAGCGACACGAACCAGATCCAGCGTTTGGGAAGAATTCACCAGGGGTTGCCTATTTTTTCTGCGAAGCCACTTGCCTGATCTCAGGCATTTCCTATATTATTCGCAGCCTTTGAAACTGTGTTCAACAATCGTGTGGTGTCCGACAAGAGATCGGATGGCGACACGGCCTATTATATTGAGGTTGTCCATGAAAGCTGGTATCCATCCTGACTACGTAGCCATCACCGCCAAGTGCTCTTGCGGTAACGTCATCAACACTTTCTCTACCATCGGTAAAGATCTGAACCTGGACGTGTGCTCCGAGTGCCACCCGTTCTACACCGGCAAGCAGAAAGAAGTTTCTAGCGGCGGCCGCGTAGACAAGTTCAACAAGCGTTTCGGTGCGATGACCACCAAGAAGTAATTTTACTTCTGAAGAATTCTGAAAAAGGCGCCCATCAGGCGCCTTTTTTAATTGCCGCTATTCCCCCCCATCACCATCCTGACTGGCTATCGCCCCTGTTATCTGGCACTGCGCAGGTAGACGTAGCCCTCCCCCGGACTCCCCCAGCGCGTGCGCCCCTGGTTGTCGTAAGCACGATCCAGCAGCCGGACGCTGTCAGGGCCAATCCAGATATGCTGCACCAGGGTGCTGGCGCCGCCAAAATCGGTGGCACAGTGGCCGACCCGGGTATGACCGGCATACTCACCGGATGCACTCTTGGTGAGCCAGATCTCGCAACCCTGGCGCAAGGAGAGCTGTTGCGGGGTCAGGCTGGCGAGCAGCTCGGGATCGTGCCAGGCACCGGCAAAATCGGTGGCTCTGGGCATGGTCAGCTCGGCCATCAGGATCCGCCCATCTGGGGCGGGAGAGAAGCGATAGATGCGCTGGCGAAAGGGGCGGATGGAGCGCATGCTCAGATACTGCTCGGCATAGACCCAGCGGTAGCCCTGATAGCCGGGCCAGATCTCCATCAGGCGCAGCTCGGCACTGGTAAAGCGGCTGTCGTAGCTGGCCTGCTCCCGACTCGAGAATGACCCGTTGAACCAGCTGAGCAGCGGTTCCATATCGGGCTTGAGTGGGGGGGCCAAGGGTGCCGAGCCTGCCAATGCCAGACAGGAACAGAGCAGCCCGAATACGGCCACCAGCAACTTTGCCATCGAATCCTTCCGAATCATCATAGTGGCGGCGATTATATGAGCGAATCCGCCCAATAACAGCCATTACGATCAAATCATTGCCACTCTGGTGCAAAAACCTCGCAAGGATGCCCGTCCGGTCACTAAACCCGGTATTTCGCCACCGCCTGATTCAGCAGCTTGGCCTGTTCGTTCAAGCCCTGACTGGAGCTTGCGTTCTCCTCCGCCATGCCACTCGACTCCTGCGCGATGTCGCGGATGTTGTTGACGTTGCGGTTCACCTCGTTGGCCACCAGACTCTGCTGCTCGATAGCCGCCGCAATCTGGGTGCTCATGTCCATGATATGGGTGACATCCTGAGTGATCTGCTCCAGCAGTTCCCCCGCTACATTGGCCTGATCCGAGCTACGGTTGCCCTGCTCGCGACAAGTCGCCATCACCTCGACAATGCTGCCAGTCTGCTTCTGCAGCGAGCTGATAATGCCTGCGATCTCCTGAGTCGATTTCTGAGTGCGAATGGCGAGGCTGCGTACCTCATCTGCCACCACCGCAAAGCCCCGCCCCTGATCCCCGGCCCTGGCAGCTTCGATCGCCGCATTGAGGGCCAGCAAGTTGGTCTGTTCGGCAATGCCGCGGATCACATCAAGTACCGAGCCGATGGTCTCGCTCTCTTTTTGCAACTGACCCACTTCACGGGACGAGATCTCCAGATTGCCCGCCAGAGAGCGGATCTGCTCGACAGTATTCTCGACCGCGGCCCGCCCCTCCATCGCCTTGTTGTTGGTGGCCTGGGCATTGTTTGCCGCCTGCTCGGTGTTGCGGGCGATCTCTTCGATGGTGGAACCCATCTCGGTGGAAGCGGTCGCCACCATGTCGGTCTCCTGCAACTGGCGAGCCGCCCCCTCGCTGGTGCGCTTCACATTGGCCGAGAGATGATCGGCCGCTTCCGTCAGGGTGTGCACGCTCTGTTTCACATCGCCGATCAGATGGCGAAATCCCCCCAGCATCACGTCGAGATTACCCGCCAGTTGGGCCATTTCATCCGCCCCTTGCAGCTCAATCTTCAGTCGCAGATCATTATCCTGACGAATGCGATTGACGGTATCATTCACACGGGTAATGGGGCGGTCGATGCTGCGACCCAACAACAGGCTCATAATGCCAATCAGCACGATAATGATACCGCCACAGACCAACATCAGCAGATTCAGGCGCGAGGTCTGCTGCTCCAGCTGGTCGGCGATATGCCGGTCGACCGCCACAAATTCCTGTTCAGTCTGGTGCACCAGTTCGCGCATCTGGTTGCGTAGCCCCTCATCATCTTTCAGACCCAGCACCTGCATCCCCTGCACCAGGGCGACAAAATCCTCCCGGTAGTGCTTGCTGGCTTGCTCCAGCTTGCCACGTTCAGCCTCTGGCAAAGCAGCAAGGCTATCCTGAAAACTCTTGTGCAAGGTCTCGAAACGCTCCAGATACTGAATGTCGAAACGCAACATGAAATCCTTCTCCGCCCGCCGCAGTTGCAGCATGGTAATGAGCAGCCCCTGCTGATCCAGCTGCTTGAGCCCATCTTCCACCTCATGCACCGCCGCCCGCAGCTTGCCGTAGAGACCCTCTTCCGGCCCCAGTCCTATTTTCTGCTGCTGGGCCACCAGATCGTTGAAGGCCTTGCCATAAGCCGTCATCTGCTGGTCCAGTCGGACCAGCTCACCCTGCGCTGCGGCAAGGTTTTCATCGCTACTCATGACCCGGTCCAGCTGATGAAAATCAGCCAGCCCCTGATTGAAATGCTCGACGAAGCTCATCTCCTTGCGGATCAGGAAATCTTTCTCGGCCCGCCGCAGATTGAGCATGGAGATCTCCAGCTGGTCCACATTGCGCTGGGCATTGGTCAGATGGCGATTGACCTGACTCGAGTAGAGAAACAGGCCGCTCAACACCACCATGGCAACAGCAACCAGTACGGTATTCAGGATTAATTTATGGCGGATCAGCACGATGAACCTCACGCAGACAAAGGATGAACTGCATTGAGCTTAAGCAGAAAAGCGACGACGGGTGACCTGTTCAAGGAATATTCATTGAAATGCCACACCCACTCCTTATACTGGTTGCACCTGTTTCCAGCCGTGGATTTGACACTATGGAATACAATACTTCTGAACTGTGCGACATCTATCAGGACATGGTGGATGTGCTTGAACCCATGCTCTGCTCCTTCGGCGGCCGCGCCTCTTTCGGCGGCGTCATCACCACCGTCAAATGCTTCGAATCGAATGGCCTCATCCGTGAACTCGTCAAAGAGAACGGCGTCGGTCGCGTATTGCTGATCGATGGCGGTGGCTCCATGCGCCGCGCCCTGATCGACAGCGACATCGCCACCACGGCGGCCGAGAACGATTGGGAAGGGATTGTCTGTTACGGCTGTGTCCGCGAAGTCGATATTCTGGAAGATCTGGACATCGGCATTCAGGCACTGGCAGCCATTCCGGTCGGTGCCGACAGTAAGGATGTAGGGGAGACCGATCTGCCGGTCAACTTCGGTGGCGTGACTTTCCTGCCTGACGACCACCTCTACGCCGATACCACAGGGGTGATCCTCTCCCCCGAGGCACTCGATATCGAGTAAGCCACAGACAGAGTGACGACGGGAGCCTTGGCTCCCGTTTTTTTATGCCTGCAACCTGCTGAAAAATGACAAAAAAAGAGGGCCAGATAAACTGGCCCTTAACTGGAAGCAATGTGAGCAATGTCGTGCCTTCACAAGAAGTCCATCACGTTGGAACGAATGAAGTCTTTCCCGGAAAACAAGTTAACAATAATCATTCTCATTTAACTAGGCAAGCGCTATTTGCAGAAAGCGCAAAAAAATTGACCACCGCGAAGGGTGGTCAATCTCATCAGGCTTGTCGGCTGGCCGTTTGCAGGCTGGATAATCCGGCCTCGCCCACCAGCTTGCGGCTGAGGTAACGCAGCAAGACGCCGTAGAGCGGCACGAACAAACCAAGGCTTATCAGCAACTTGAATACGTAATCAACGGTTGCGATCTCGACCCAGTGTTCCGCCATGAAAGGATCTGTGGTGCGCCAGAAGGCCACACTGAAGAAAGCGATGGTATCGACCAGGTTACCAAACAGGGTGGAAGCCGCCGGAGCAACCCACCAGGCTTTCATCAGTCGCAGCCGGTTGAACACCACCACATCCATGAACTGGCCCACCAGATAGGCCATAAAACTGGCCAGCGCGATACGCGCCACGAACAGGTTGAATTCTGCCAGATGGCTAACACCCTGGAAGCTCCCTTCGAAGAAGAGCACAGAGAGCGCATAGGAGACCGCCAGCGCAGGCAGCATCACGGTCTGGATAATCTTGCGCGCCAGACCGGCACCGAAGATCCGCACCGTCAGGTCAGTTGCCAGGAAGATAAACGGGAAGCTGAACGCACCCCAGGTGGTGTGGAAGCCAAACACGGTGATCGGCAGCTGCACCAGATAGTTGCTGCTGGCAATGATCAGAATGTGGAACAACGACAGGCGAACAAGCGCCGTTTGGTACTGCGCAGGGGTCAGATTCATCTTGTGACCTTTTTGGTTAATGGGGTTAGGGAACCCATACCGCCACCATTGGCGATAATCGAGGGGCGAGATTATACGCCCCAAAACCGATAGTTCAATCTTTATGCGATTGAGCTCGCCCGGGTTGGCCAGCCGCAGAGCAGGCCTTGCGGGCGATCGTTACTCCTTGTGTTGCCTGGCAAGCCAGCGCAGCACCTCCCGATCCGCCGGGCGCACCGCCTCCAGCCAGCAACCGCAGTAGTGTTCATACTCCAGCCTGAACTGACTTCCCTCGAACTCCAGCAACCAGCTGTGGCGATCTGCACCAACATCCCGTTCCAGTGGATGCAGCTCCCACGCCTGCAGCAGCTCCCCGGCCAATGCAGGAAACGTGTCCCAGTCGAGCGCCGGGCAATCCAGCGTCACCACGCCAGCTTCGCTATCTACCTGTTTGATTTGCCAACTCATTCCCTGTCTCTCAGCTGCTGCAGGAGAGCTCACCACCGCAATACCATGCCGGAGCCGGGGTGGCGAGATCCTCATATTCGGGTTGTTCATCATAGGGACGCTGCAGGGCGGTGAACAACCGCTCGAACGGCAGCATATCCCCTGCGTCGGCGGCGTCGATCACCTGCTGGGCCAGCACATTGCGCAGCACATACTTGGGATTGATGGCATCCATCTGCCCCTTGCGCACCGCATCCTCGCTTCCTTCGCGCACCAGCCGCGCCCGATAGCGTTCCAGCCACTCCTGCCAAGCGCTCGGATCAGGCAACAGGGCCAGCAGAGACGAAGGCCACGCCCCCTCTCTCGTCACCTCGCCGAGACGGCGCAGGAACAGGTGGTAATCCACCTTGTGAGCCGCCAGCAACCGGAACAGCTCGCGGAACAACGCCGGGTCATCCTCCTCCCACACCGCCAGCCCGAATTTGGCCCGCATCAGTTCGGAGTAGTGCAACATCAGCTGCTGTTCGTACTGGGCCAACGCCGCAGCCAGCGCATCACCGTCTACATGGCCAGCCAGTGCCTGCGCCAGCCTTTGCAGATTCCAGTAACCGACCGCAGGCTGCTGATCCAGCGCGTAACGACCCGCCGGATCCGAGTGATTGCAGACAAAATCTGGCATGTAGGCATCGATAAAGCCGTAGGGGCCATAATCCAGCGTCAGGCCGAGCAGCGACATGTTGTCGGTGTTCATCACCCCGTGACAGAAGCCCGCCGCCTGCCATTTGGCAATCAGCCGCGCGGTGCGGCGCACCACCTCGGCAAACAGTTCGGCACCGCTCTCAAGCGTGGGGAAGTGATGGCGCAGCAGATAATCGATGAGCGGCGGTATCTTCTCCCCCTGCCCGCTCCAGGCGAAGTACTCGATATGGCCGAAGCGCAGATGGCTGGGGGCGGTGCGCAGCACAGTCGCGCCCGTCTCGACCTGTTCGCGGTAGACCGGCTCCTGGCTACCCACCAGCACCAGCGCTCGGGTGGTCGGGATGCCGAGGGCATGAAGCGCTTCAGAGGCGAGATACTCGCGAATGCTGGAGCGCAATACGGCGCGGCCGTCGCCAAAACGGGAGAACGGGGTTTTACCCGCCCCCTTCAGATGGAGGTCCCAACGGCTACCATCGGGGGTCAGTTGCTCACCCAGCAGCAGCGCCCGGCCATCCCCGAGCCGGGGGCTGTAACCCCCGAACTGATGGCCGGCATAGACCTGCGCCACCGACTGCATGCCGGGCAGCAGTTTTCCCTCGCCACAGCAGGCGATCCAGTCAGACTCGCTGACGCCTCCCAACCCCAGCTCTGCCAGCAAAGCCCGGTTGAGATGAAGCAACCGGGGTTGCTGCAGCGGCTGGGGTGCCACCGGTTCACAGGCCCAGGGCAATTCGCTCGCAAAAGTGTTGATCAGCTTCATGGTTGTGCCATTCGTCCCTGCGTATGCTCGTGTCACTCTTTATACTGCCGTCAGCCATGCTTGCGCTCACTGGCGACCATCATTTTTCAATTCGAGGAGAAGAAGATGCAAAAGTGGCTATATGCCCTGCCTCTGCTGGCACTGGCCTGGGTTCATCAGGCCAAGGCTGCCGATATCGAGGCAGGCAAAGCCAAGGCTGCTGTCTGTGCCGCCTGTCACGGGGTAGAGGGCAAGGCGATGATCCCCAACTATCCCCATCTGGCGGGTCAGAATGCCGCCTATCTGGTGAAACAGTTGAAAGCCTTCAAGGATGGCACACGCAAAGAGCCCCTGATGGTTCCCTTTATGGCGCCACTGACCGATGCGGATATGGAGAACCTGGCGGCCTTCTACGCCAGCCTCAAGTAATCTTGCGCGCCCAGCAGTCGGACACCTCTACACAGGCGACGCATCCGTGCGGTTCTGCTTCGCCAGACTTTCTTAACGTCGACAATAGTCGATGATAAGGTCCATAAAGGCTTCACCGAAACGCTCCAGCTTGCGGTGACCGACGCCGTTGATGGCCAGCATCTCGTCCTCGGTCATCGGCATCAGCTGAGCCATCTCCACCAGGGTTGCATCGTTGAACACCACGTAGGGCGGCACCTCTTCATCCTCGGCAATCTGCTTGCGCAGACCGCGCAGCTCCTTGAACAGCCGCTTGTCGTAGTTGGCATTGTCGAGCAGACCGTTGCGCTTCTCCTTGCGACTGGAGATAGGCTGCAGGCGGGGCACTGCCAGCTCCAGCTTCACCTCGCCGCGCAGTACGGGGCGGGCTGCTTCGGTCAGTTGCAGCACCAGATTGCGGGTGATGTTCTGAGTCAGCAGCCCCTTGTGGATCAGCTGACGGATCACGCTCATCCAGTATTCGTGGCTCTGATCCTTGCCGATGCCGTAGGTCGAGAGCTTGTCATGGCCATGATCCTTGATGCGCTGGTTCAGCGACCCGCGCAGCACCTCCACCACATAGCCCACCCCGAAGGCCTGCCCCACCCGCCAGACGCAGGAGAGCGCCTTCTGGGCGTCTTCGGTGCCGTCATAGCTCTTGGGCGGATCGAGACAGATATCGCAGTTGCCACAGGGCTTGTCGTTGTACTCGCCGAAGTAATTGAGCAACACCTGACGGCGACAAGTCTGCGCCTCGGCAAAGGCCGCCATCACGTTGAGCTTGTACTGCTCCACCTGCAACTGCTGGGGATTCTCGATATTGTCGAGCAGGCGGCGCACCCGGCCGATATCGGCGGGATCGTAGAGCAGCAGCGCCTCGGCAGGGGTACCATCGCGACCGGCGCGGCCGGTCTCCTGATAGTAGGATTCGATGTTCTTCGGGATGTCGTAGTGCACCACGAAGCGCACGTTGGGCTTGTCGATGCCCATGCCGAACGCCACCGTCGCCACCACTATCTCGATGTCATCCTTGAGGAAGGCATCCTGGGTCCGCTGGCGCTGCTCGAGCGGCAGACCGGCATGATAGGGCGCCGCCTTGCAACCGTGGCGGGATAGCCGCTCGGCCACCTCCTCCACCCGGTTGCGGCTGGAGCAGTAGACGATGCCACAGTTGCCCTTCTGGCTCTGCACGTAGCGCAGCAGTTGCTCGGCTGCCTTGAACTTCTCCACCAGGCTGTAGCGGATATTGGGGCGATCGAAGCTGGCGGTGTGGATAAAGGGATCGTTGAGTTCCAACCGATGCAGCATGTCGCTGCGGGTCGCCTCGTCGGCGGTGGCGGTGAGCGCCACCACCGGCACCTGCGGGAACCACTGCTTGAGTCGCCCCAGCGCCGCATACTCAGGCCGGAAATCGTGACCCCACTGGGAGACGCAGTGCGCCTCGTCGATGGCGAACAGACCGAGCGGCAGCTCGGCCAGCCGATCCATAAACTCGTGCTGCAACAGTCGCTCGGGGGAGACATAGACCAGCTTGATCTCGCCGCGCCGCATGGCGGCGAAGTTCTGGATCATCTCCTCCCGGCTCAGCGCCGAGTTGATGTAGACCGCCGCCACGCCGTTGGCGCGCAGGCTGTCGACCTGATCCTTCATCAGCGAAATAAGGGGAGAGACCACCACCCCGAGCCCGGGCCGCAGCAGCGCCGGGATCTGGTAACAGAGCGACTTGCCGCCGCCGGTGGGCTTGAGCACCAGCGCATCGCGCCCCGCAACGATCTGCTCGATGATCTCGAGCTGACCCGGCCGAAACTGCTGATAGCCGAAGACCGCCTGCAGCAAGGCAAGCGGACTCTCTGGCTGAGGATCTGGCAGGGTTTCGGCAATCGCGGTCATGGGCTCTCCTTTGGGGTCGCCATTCTAAAGCAGCCGCCGCCCACAATAAACCTGCCATTGCGACTGTTAAGGAACTGTTGCAGACTGACTGGAGTTTTTACTCGGCTTTGATGACAAGGATTGGGATCAGAGAATGAAACAGATGCTCAAGAAGATGGCGCTCAGTGGCATTGCCAACCTGTTCGCCGAGAAGATGCCCTTCAACAAGCTGATTGGCATGCAGGTGACCTACTACGACTTCGACAAGGTGGAGCTGCGCATCAAGATGGACGACAAGCTGATCGGCAACCCCTTCCACAACATCCTGCACGGCGGCGTCACCGCCACGCTGCTCGATGTGGCGGGCGGCATGATAGTCGCCGCCTCCTGTATCGACGAGCTGGAGGAGTTCTCCCCCAGCTATCTCAAGGAGCGCTTCGCTCGCCTCGGCACCATCGATCTGCGGGTGGACTACCTGCGCCCGGGGCGCGGCAACGAGTTTATCGCCACCGCCCACATCATCCGGGCTGGCAGCAAGGTCGCCGTCGCCCGGATGGAGCTGCACAACGAAGAGGGCACCCACATCGCCTTCGGCACCGGCACCTATCTGGTGGGTTGAACCAAGTTAGTGCATAAAAACCACGCTGCTAATCCACTTTTAATCATTAGATTCCTTACCCCCTCTGGCCGAACAAGGTCCATACTCATAGTCGGGATTGTGTGCAGAGGGAGGATTGCAGGCGATGAGTGCGAAACTGGCCATCAAACCATCCAGAGCCTTGTTGACACAGCTCGAGTCCATGCTCGACGAGGTGCAGACACCCGAGTGTCGCCACTGGTTGGAACAGGAGCTTGAGGGGTATTCTCTCTCCTCACCCCTGCCTTGGTATCGCATCGTTCCCTGTCGGCAACGCGGTCACTTTCTGGATCTGAAAACGGGAAAATATTTGACCTGTCACATCAACAGTCAAACGCTATGCCAACGCGATCTGGCCCAAATTCAGTTCATTTATGCCCGTGAACCCGCCGCCCACTATTTACTGCAACGCAATTCCGGTATTGAACCCTGGCCAGAACAGCTGCTGGAAGATTATCAGGAGCAGTTGATCCCCGGCCATCTATGCCTGCAAGCCTGGCATGAGCCCGTCATTTCATTACGTGCACAACTGATGGAGGGAATAGAACATTTCATTAGTGAGTACCCCAAGCACGCGGCCTTGCTGCCTCAACACAGTTTCAAGGCTTTGCGGCATCAGCACTGGCATATCTGAGTAAGCGCCTGGCGCGCAAGGAGGGCACCATAGACAAGACCCATAGCGAGATTGCCACAATCTAGAGTGCCGGAGTCAGGATCAGACTCCACCGATGGGCCACCGAGCGGTGGCCCTTTTAATGTCCGCAGCCACCACACTATCGACAGCCAGAAACCCATAAACACCATCTGCTTATATCCAGCCTTTCTTCCTTTACCCACCCTTCCCATATCGCACCGGCTTATCGCCCCTCAATGCCCCCCGACCGGGATAAGAGTGATTTGCCATCGCAAGCGGATAGCGGATAGCGGATAGCGGATAGCGGATAGGCAAAGTGTGGCGCCGCACGTCGTGAACCAGCAACACAAACAGGCAATCATGGCTCGTAGAGTCTTGGACTATCGGCAGGTCGGCAGGTCGGCAGGTCGGCAGGTCGGCAGAGAAAAGGGTAACGCGCGGCGGAAGACAAATGCAAAAAGGCCGCTCTGTTGAGCGGCCTTTTCAAATTTGGTCGGTGTGAGAGGATTCGAACCTCCGACCCCTTCGTCCCGAACGAAGTGCGCTACCAAGCTGCGCTACACACCGATGTCTGCGGGACGGGAATTTACCGAAAGCCCCGACCTGACACAAGCCTTTTTTGCATTTGACAGGAAAAAAAGTGCCGTTCGCTTAACTATTCAGCACTCTTTTCACCCGTTTACCGGGATGCAGCCAGCTGGTGACATTCCGGCAACCCAGAGTCAGACCACGCGCAGAGATGCCGGCCCAAGCAGACGGCGCTGCCAGTCAGCCACAGTGCCATGCTCCAGCCAGTCGGCTGCATGCTGGCGCCAGTTGGGGGAGAGGGCAGGGTTTTCCAGCAACAGCAGCAGGTCGGCCTCGTTGCGCACCTGATTGAACAGGATATCCGCCGTGCGCTTCACCGTCAGTTCGGGATAGGGTCTGTCTACCAGCTCTATGGCCGCGTCGGGCGCGATCATGCCCTCTTCCAGTACCCGCAGCAGCCAGCCACAGCGGCCATTGAGCTGCATCACCTGCGACATCTGGCCATAGCCAAAGCGCTGGTTGAGCTTGAAACAGGGGGATCTCGGCTGGCTGATCTGGATCAGCGCCTCACCGAGTCGATAGACATCGCCAATGCAGGCTTGCGCCTCGGTCAGCCCGATACCGGAGAGGTTCTCGCCAAAGGCGGCAGGTTGCCAGGGGGTGCGTGGCGCCGGAAGACCCAGCGCGGTTTGCCAGGTCTGCCACCAGAGATAGTGATCGGCCGGATAGTAGTGGAGCGCCCGATCCGGGCCACCGTGGTGGCGCTGGTCACACTGTTCATCCCCTTCCAGACCGGCAAAGGTACAGCGAACTGGCGCAGAGATCGGTTGCTTGTGAATGGCGGTGGTGAGGCCCGGCACCAACTCAGTGCTGCGACCGCTAAAAAGGGAGATCCGCATACTCATCCTCCAGGTTGACGAGAGTAAGCGGATCTTATCATGGCATCAGACGACGGCCTGCATCTGGGTGGTCATGGCGATCTCGGCGCGACGGCGCTTCTCCGCTCTGGCCATCAGATACCAGCTCCCGAAGGTAAACAGCGATACCGACAGCAGGATCAGGCTGGCCACCGCGTTGATCTCGGGTTTCACGCCGAGCCGCACCGCCGAGAAGACCTCCATCGGCAGCGTGGTGGAGCCCGGGCCGGAGACGAAGCTCGCCAGCACCAGATCATCCAGCGACAGGGCGAACGACATCATGCCACCTGCTGCCAGCGAGGGGGCGATCATCGGGATGGTGATCAGGAAGAACACCTTCCACGGCTTGGCGCCAAGATCCATCGCAGCCTCCTCGATGGAGAGATCCAGCTCCCGCAACCGCGCCGACACCACGATCGCCACGTAGGCGGTACAGAAGGTGGTGTGGGCGATCCAGATGGTCAGCATGCCTCGCTCGGCGGGCCAGCCCACCAGCTGGGCCATCGCCACGAACAGCAGCAGTAGCGACAGACCGGTGATCACCTCGGGCATCACCAGCGGCGCCGTCACCATGCCACCGAACAGGGTACGGCCACGGAAGTGGGGAATTCGGGTCAGCACGAAGGCGGCCACCGTCCCCAGCGCAACCGCGGCAATTGCGGTGTAGAAGGCGATCTCCAGCGAGCGGAACACCGAGCCAATCAGCTGCTTGTTGTCGAGCAGACCGAAGTACCACTTGAGCGACCAGCCGCCCCATACCGTCACCAGCTTGGAGGCGTTGAAGGAGTAGATCACCATAATGACCATGGGCAGGTAGATAAACAGCAGCCCCAACCAGAGCATCAACTTGGCAAAACCGAAATGTCTCATGCCTTGCCCTCCAGCTCTTTGGCCTGGTTACGGTTGAAGAGGATGATCGGAATGATCAGCACCGCCAACATCACCACCGCCAGTGCAGAGGCGACCGGCCAGTCGCGGTTGTTGAAGAACTCCTGCCACAGCACCTTACCAATCATCAGGGTCTCCGGGCCGCCCAGCATTTCCGGGATCACGAACTCCCCCACCACCGGGATAAACACCAGCATGCAGCCGGCGATAATGCCGTTCTTGGAGAGCGGCACCGTGATCTGCCAGAAGCGGGTCAGGTTGCGAGCACCCAGATCGGAGGCCGCCTCCAGCAGGCTCTGGTCATGCTTGACCAGATTGGCGTAGAGCGGCAGCACCATGAACGGCAAGTAGGAGTAAACGATGCCGATATAGACCGCCAGGTTGGTGTTGAGGATCTGCAGCGGCTCATTGATGAGACCCATGCTTAGCAAAAAGCTGTTGAGCAGGCCGTTGTTGCTGAGGATCCCCATCCAGGCGTAGACCCGGATCAGAATGGCGGTCCAGGTCGGCATCATGATGAGCAGCAGCAGCACGGTCTGGGTCTCTTTGTTGGCTCGCGCGATGGAGTAGGCCATCGGATAGCCAATCAACAGACAGAGAACGGTGCTGATAAAGGCCATCTTGAGCGAGCCCAGATAAGCCGCAATATAGAGCTCATCCTCCTGCAACAGCAGGTAGTTGCCCATGTTGAGCAGGATGGTGAGCTGATTGTCGGCCCAGCTCACCACGTCGGTGTAGGGCGGGATCGCCACATCCGCTTCGGCAAAGCTGATCTTCAACACGATGATGAAGGGCAGCAGGAAGAAGAGGAACAGCCAGAAGAAGGGGATGCCGATCACCAGCCGACGCCCCCCGACCCGCTTCAGTCGTCGCAAAAACTTCATGATTGCAGCACCACGCCGCTGTCATCTTCCCAATAGAGGAACACCTGGTCATCCCAGGTTGGCCGCTTGCCGTGGCGTTCGGCATTGGCGATGAAAGCCTGAACGATTTTGCCCGAGGGCAGCTGGATGTGATAAACCGAGTGACCGCCCAGATAGGCGATGTCATAGACCTCACCCTTGGTCCAGTTGAAGTCCGGGTGCTCGATCTCCTCCGGTTTTTGCAGACTCATCAGCAGTTTTTCCGGCCGCAGGGCGTAGGTCACCTTCTTGTTCTCGGCGCGGGAACTGATGCCGTGACCCACATAGATGGGCTGCTCCAGATCGGCGCAGGCGATAGTGGCGTGGTCCTGCTCATCCTCCACCAGCAGGCCATCGAACAGGTTGACGTTGCCGATGAACTCGCACACCAGCCGACTGGCCGGAGTCTCGTAGATATCCATCGGGCTGCCGATCTGCTCGATACAGCCGAGGTGCATGATGGCGATCCGCTCCGCCATGGTCATCGCCTCTTCCTGATCGTGGGTCACCATGACACAGGTAACCCCGACCCGCTCGATGATCTCCACCAGCTCCAGCTGCATCTTGGAGCGCAGCTTCTTGTCGAGCGCCCCCATCGGCTCATCGAGCAGCAGCAATTTGGGCCGCTTGGCCAGCGAACGGGCCAGTGCCACCCGCTGGCGCTGACCACCGGAGAGCTGGTGCGGCTTGCGGCGGGCATACTGGGTCATCTGCACCAGCTTGAGCATCTCCTCCACCCGCGCATCCACTTCGGCCTTGGGCAAACCATCCTGCTTGAGGCCAAAAGCGATGTTCTGCGCCACCGTCATATGGGGGAACAGGGCGTAGGACTGGAACATCATGTTGATGGGGCGTTCATAGGGCGGCATATCGGTGATGTCGACCCCGTCGAGGAACAGCCGACCCTCGGTCGGGCGCTCGAAACCGGCCAGCATCCGCAGCAGGGTCGACTTGCCGGAGCCGGAGCCACCGAGCAGGGCAAAGATCTCCCCCTTGTGGATATTGAGAGATACGTTATCGACCGCCAGCGTTTCATCGAACTGCTTGCTCACCCGATCAATCTTCACCAGCACATCTTTGCGCTGCTGGCTGCCCTCGAGGGCTTTCTTGTAGGCACTGGAGGCTATCGCCATTACCAAACTCCCCAACGTGATACCGACCTCACGGCCGATCCATAAAAGCGATTTGGCGCCCCCGAACGGGCACCAAGGTTAGGTACCGGACTTGATTTTGTTCCAACTCCGGGTCATCAGCCGCATCACTGCACGAGGATGTGTCTGCGACACATAGAGCTTCGCCAGCACCGGCTGTGGTGGATAAACAGACTGGTCGTCACGCACTTTTTCATCCATGAATGCGGCCGCCTTGGCATTGGGGTTGGCATAGCCCACATAGTTGCTGACCTTGGCGATCACCTCTGGCTGCAGTACGTAATTGATGAGGGCATGCGCCTCTTTGACATTGGTGGCATCAGCCGGGATCGCCATCATGTCGAACCAGAGATTGCCCCCCTCCTTCGGAATGCTGTAGGCAATCTTCACCCCCTTGCCAGCCTCATTGGCGCGTGCGGCGGCTTGCAGGATGTCGCCGGAAAAACCGGCCGCCACGCAGATATCGCCATTGGCGAGATCACCGATGTATTTGGAGGAGTGGAAGTAGGCCACATAGGGCCGCACCTTGAGCAGCAGCGCCTCGGCCTGTTTGATATCAGCCGGTTGGTGGCTGTTGGGATCAAGACCGAGGTAGTTGAGAGCGGCAGGAATCATCTCGTCGGCGGAGTCGAGGAAGGCGACGCCGCAATGAGAAAGCTTCTTCATGTTTTCCGGTTCGAAGATAACGGCCCAGGAGTCAATCTTGTCGACCCCCAGCGCCGCCTTGATCTTGTCGACGTTGTAGCCGATGCCGTTGGTGCCCCAGAGATAGGGCACCGCGTACTGATGGCCCGGATCAACCTTGTCGAGTTGAGCAAGCAACACGGGATCCAGGTTGGCCATATTGGGCAGCTGGGATTTGTCCAGCTTCTGGAACGCTCCCGCCTCTATCTGCTTGGCCAGAAAATTGTTGGAGGGCACCACCAGATCGTAACCGGTCCGCCCCGTCAGCAACTTCCCTTCCAGGGTTTCGTTGGAGTCAAACACGTCGTAGACGGTCTTGATCCCGGTCGCCTGCTGAAAGTCGCTGAGGGTGGTCTCGCCGATATAGTCAGACCAGTTGTAGAAGTGCAACACAGGCTCCGCCTGCGCTGCATTCGCCAACCCCATGGTCAGGGCGATCATTGCCAATCTGGTTGTCTGCACGGTGTCAGTTCTCCTGTTCAGTGGTTGACCGTCGGCGCATCCATTCGCGCGGCCCATCCCGGGGATGGCATCACTACCCTCCCGGCCGAACTGCGGACCGGGAGGGGTATTCGTTACTTACTTGCCGGACTTGATCTTGGTCCAGCTGCGAGTCATCACCCGCTGCACCTTGGCCGGCAGATCCGGGAAGGTGTAGATCTTCTGCAG
>NZ_JRGK01000035.1 GCF_000764645.1 Aeromonas finlandensis | reverse complement strand
GCATAGGCGCACAGCTCGCGCTGGGCGGGATCCTTGCTCCACTTGTCGAACAGGGTCATGTAGAAGAAGCCCGACTCATCCTGCATCCGGCAGAGGAAATCGGCGCCGTGCAGCGCCTCGTCATTGAGCCGCTTGCAGAGGTTTACCCCGTCGATATCGCGGCGCGGGGCCAGCAGTTCCCGGCACTTGAGCAGGGCCCACACCACCATGGGGGTCTGCTGGGGGTTGAGGTAGTTGGCGTAGGAGAGGTGGCTCAGGTACTTGCTCATGTCGCCGCTGGCATCGAACCAGCCGCCGTGCACATCTTTGTGCTGGTCGGTGCCAAACAGGCGAGCGCTGCGGTCGGCCCGATCAAAGGTGCCGCTGGCGCGCTGCCCCTTGAAGTAGTGGATGACGTCGGAGAGGCAGCGGCTGGCCAGCAGATCCTGACCGATGGCAAAGTGGGTCGAGCGGACTATGCCTTGGGCAGTGATCGCCTCCAGCCGATAGTGGCCGGGCTCCTTGAAGGCGGAGAAGTCGGCACGCCAGTAAGCGCGGCCCTGCCAGCCAGAGACGCTGCCAGCCAGTTGCAGCGGGGTTTCAAACAGGATCTGGCCATCGTCGAGGCGTTGCAGCCTGACATAGCCGCCTAGATCAGGGGCGGGGGAGGTTTGCAACAGGGCGACCTTGTGGCCGTCGCACTCGTAGCCCACCTGATTGATCAAGAGTTCCATCAAGGTATTACTCCTGTGGTTCACCGCCGGGCGGTGAGGCACATCACGGGGCGGTGGCCGCCCCGTATCGAGGCATGGCCGGACAGGGCTGTCCGGCCGGTCTAAGGCTCACCCTCACTCGTAGAGGTAGCAGCGCACGAAGTGGTTGTCGGCAAGCTTGGTGATGGCAGGCAGCGTCTCCTTGCAGCGGGGCATCGCCTGATTGCAGCGCCCGGCAAACGGACAGCCGCAGGACTCCGGCGTCCAGAGCGGGATCTCCCCCTTGCGGCCACCCTCCAGCTCGGCGTGGATGCTCTTCTCGGGGTCGGGCACCGCCGAGATGAGCAGCTGGGTGTAGGGGTGCTGCGGGTGGTGCAGGATCTCGTCCACCTCGCCCCACTCCACCATGTGACCCACATACATCACCGCCAGATCTTCCGCCACATAGCGGGCGGTGGCGATGTCGTGGGTGATGTAGAGCATGGAGACCCCCAGCTCGTTCTTCATCTGCTCCATCAGGTTGAGGATGCCGATACGAATGGAGACGTCGAGCATGGAAGTCGGCTCGTCCGCCAGCACCACTTCCGCCTCCACCGCCAGATTGCGGGCGATGTTGACCCGCTGGCGCTGGCCGCCGGAGAGCTGGTGCGGATATTTGGCCGCGGTCGCCTTGGCGGGGGTCAGGCCGACCTTCTCCAGCAGGGCGTAGACCATATCGGGCAACTCTTTCTTGTCGATCACCTTGCTGTGCAGCAGCAGGGGGCGGGCTATGTGGTGGTAGATGGTGTGGGTCGGGTTGAGCGAACCGAACGGATCTTGCCACACCATCTGCACACTCTGGCGATAGTCCAGCAGGGCGGTGCCCTTGTTGAACTCCTCCAGATCGTGGCCGCGATAGAGAATGCGCCCGGCACTGAGCTTGTACATCTTGGCGATGATCTTGGCGATGGTGCTCTTGCCGGAGCCCGACTCCCCGACCACCGCCAGGGCACGGCCCCGGTGCAGGTTGAAGGTGATGTCGGAGAGCGCCCGCATCTTGCCACTCTTGATGGCATTGGAGTTGATGGGGAAGTCCTTGTAGAGGTGCTGGACTTCGATGATGGGTGCATCGGTTTTGGCGATTTGCATGACAGACATCCTTAACAGCCAGCGGCCTTGTCCAGATAGATCACGGAATCTTGTTGCTGCCCCTGCTCTTCATAGAGGTGGCAGGCGGTCTGTTGCCCGGGGCGGATCTCGGCCAGTTTGGTGTACTCCTGACGGCAGCGATCGTGCACCTTGCCGCAACGGGCCTGAAAGCGGCAGCCGACCGGCACCTCCAGCAGGTTGAGCGGGGTGCCCGGGATCCCTTCCAGCACCTTCTTCGGCCCGTGCAGGGGCGGGAAGGAGTTGCCGAGCCCCTTGGTATAGGGGTGCAGCGGCGCGGTCAGGATCGCCTTGGAGGGGGCGACCTCCACCAGTTCACCGGCATACATGATGCCGATGCGATCGCAGAACTCCACCATCAAGGAGAGGTCGTGGGTGATGAACAGAATGGAGAAGTTGAACTTCTCCTTCAGGGCATAGACCTTCTGCAGGATCTCTCGCTGTACCACCACATCGAGCGCCGTGGTTGGCTCATCCATGATGAGCAGCTCAGGGTTGAGCGCCATGGCGATGGCAATCACCAGCCGCTGGCGCATGCCGCCGGAGAACTGGTGCGGGTAATCCTTGAGCCGGCTCGGGTGAATGTCGACGATGGTGAGCAGCTCCTGTGCGCGCTTGATCGCCTCGTAGCGGGTCATGCCGGGGTTGTGGGCCAGCAGCACATCGCAGAACTGCTCCTCCATCCGCAGCACCGGGTTCAGGGCGTTCATGGCAGACTGGAACACCACCGACACCTGTTGCCAGCGGTAGGAGCGCAGCCGCTCGTCGTTGTAGTGGAGGATGTTCTCCCCCTTGAACAGGATCTCGCCACCGCTGATGTAGGCGGGCGGCTTGTGCAGCCGGGCCACCGAGAAGGCGACGGTGGATTTGCCGCAGCCCGACTCACCGGCGAGACCGAAGATCTCGCCCTGTTTGATATCGAAGCTCACCGAGTTGACGGCGCGCACGTCGCCATTTTCGGTGATGTAGTCGACGCAAAGATTGCGTACTGACAGCAGGGGATGCTTGTTCATGCTGTCTTCTCCTGTGCGGCAGAGAGCGGTGTGGCGACCGGTGTGGCCAGTTTCTTCCAGCGGTTGAGTCCTTTGTGGGAGCGCAGCTGCGGGTTGGCGATCTCGTCGATGGCGAAGTTGAGCAGGGCCAGACCGGCACCCAGGGTGGCGATGGCGAAGCAGGGGGCCAGTACTTCCCACCAGGCGCCGATCAGGATGGCACTGGAGGTCTGGGCGTTGTAGAGCATGATGCCCCAGCTCACTACGGTCGGGTCGCCGAGACCGAGGAACTCCAGGGTCGCTTCAGTGACGATGGCGTAGATGATGGAGCCGATGAAGCTCACCCCGATGATGGAGATGAGGTTGGGCAGGATCTCCACCAGAATGATGCGCCAGGCCGGCTCGCCCAGCACTTCGGCGGCGATGACGAACTCTTTTTCGCGCAGCGCCAGGGTCTGGGCCCGGATCACCCGCGCGCCATAGGCCCACGAGGTCAACCCGATTATCACGGCAATCACCGTCGGTGACGCCTCCCCGATAAAGCTCGCCAGCACCAGTAGCAAGGGGAGGTTGGGGATCACCAGCACCACGTTCATCAGGAAGGTGAGGCACTCATCCACCAGACCGCCGAAGTAACCGGCGGTGATGCCGATGGCGACGGCCAGGGTGCAGACCAGCAGGCCAGCGCTGAAGCCCACCAGCAGCGAGATACGGGCGCCGTTGGTGAACTGGGCCCAGATGTCGTGGCCCATGCGGGTGGACCCCATCACGAACTCGGCACTGGGCGGCTGGTGCGGGCGAGCCACCCGTTTGGTCGGCTCGTTGCTGGCCAGAATGGGGGCGAAGATGGCCATCAGTACGAAGGCAACGACGATGGCGAGGCCACAGGCGGCTTTGCGGTTGCCCAACAAAATTTTGAGAATGGTCGGCATACGCATCTTATTTGCCTCCTGTACGCAGACGGGGATCCAGGAAGACGTAGAGCACGTCGGCCAGGAAGTTGAAGCTGAGCATGGTGATGGTCATGATGAGCAACTGCCCCTGAATGAGCGGGTAGTCGCGGGCCAGAATGCCCTGATAGAGGGTCAGGCCCAGCCCCGGGTAGTTGAAGATCACCTCGGTGATAAGCGAGCCACCGATGACAAAGCCGAGCGCCATGGAGAGAGCAGTGACGCTGGGCAGAATGGCGTTGCGTGCGCCGTAGTTGAAGATCACCCGGTTGCTGGAGAGCCCCTTGGCTTTGGCCATGGTGATGTAATCCTCGCCGAGCAGGTTGATCATGTTGTTGCGCATGGTGATGAGAAAGCCCCCCACCTGCACGATGGCCAGGGTCAGCACCGGCATGATGGCGTGGGTCATGATGCTCTTGATGTGCTCCCAGCCCCAGTCAGCCGGGATTTCCGGGCTATAGGCATAACCGATGGGCAGCCACTCGAGGCTGACCCCGAACAGGAACAGGGCGAGCAGGGAGACCACCACCGGCGGAATAGCCTGCATCACCAGAGTAAGCGGGGAGAGAATGCTGTCCATCCGGCCGCCGCGATACCAGGCGGCAAAGATGCCGACGATGGAACCGATGGAGAAGCTCAGGATGGTGGAGGTGCCGACCAGAAACAGGGTCCAGCCAATGGCACGGCCCAGCACGTCAGAGACCTGCTGCGGGTAGAAGCGCACCGAGGTGCCGAGATCCCAGGTGAAGACACTCTTCACATAGGTGAGAAATTGGGTGCCGATGGGGCCGTCGACAAAGCCGAACGTGGCTTTGAGGGCTTCCAGGGCGGCGGGTTCCATCATGGCGCCAGCGCGGGCAAACATCACGGAGACAGGATCCCCTGGCATGGCACGGGGTAACAGGAAGTTGATGGTGGCGGCTACCAGAAAGGCAACCAGGTAGAAGGAAAAGCGTCTCAGTATGAATCCCATGATAGTACCTTTTACTGCAAGTCTGCCCCGCGTCGGGTATAGCTACCCCAACCCCGGCAGAGCCCGGCAAGAAGGGGATTAACGGGGAAGATGGCCCCCCGCAGGGGGCCGGGATTGTTTAGCTGTTTGGCTTGAGGGACAACACGTGCAGCAGACGCTCAGGGGTGTCCGGGTGGAGCTGCGGCTTGGCTACCGGGTTGTCAGCACTGAACCAGCCATGGAAGCGCTTGGTGCTGTACTCATACCAGGTCGGGTTGTTGAAGACCGGAATGATGGTCTGGTTGGCACCAACACGATCCTGGATGGCGAACATGATCTCCTTCTGTTTGGCCGCATCGGCGGTCTGGGTGAAGTCATCGATCAGCTTGTCGAGCTCGGGATCCTTGTAACGGGGTGCGGCGAAGCGGTTGCCACGGTCACCCATGTTGCGTGAGTGGAACGCGGTCTCGAAGTACTTGTGCGGGTTGGCACCGGCAAAGTAACCCTGCAGGGCGACGTCGAAGTCACCAGTGATGAGGTTCTCGGTCCAGACGGTCGCTTCCGGGGTGGCGGTCTTGGCGTTCAGGCCCAGCGCCTGCAGCCCTTCTACACCGATCTGTACTGTGTTGACCCAGTCGGTCCAGCCGTTCGGTACCAGCACCTTGAACTCGATCTTCTGGCAAGTCGGGGTGTCGAGGAACTTGTCGCCGTCACAATCCTTGTAACCGGCCTGTTTCAGCAGGGCTTTGGCCCCTTCGATATCGAACTTGTTGAATTTGCCGTACTTCTTGTCCACTTCCGGGTTGTTCCAGGAGTCAAAGGCTTTGCCCAGACCGGACGGGTACTCGTTGACAGTGGGGTAGCCGTAGCCCGCGATATCCACCATGGACTGGCGGTCCATCGCCATGGAGAAGGCGCGACGGAAGTTGATGTCGTTGAAGGCTTCGTGGTTACCCGGGTTCTTGGTCTGGAAGTTGACGTTGAATGCCACGGTACCGGAGGCCGGGAACCAGTATTTGTTGTTCTTCGGATCGTTGCCGACGTAGAGGCGCTCGATGTCCGGCACGAAGGAGCCGAACCAGTCGATGTCACCCTTCATGACGGCGGCCAGTACCTGGTCGTTGGTGGCCATTTGCGGCATGCGCAGACAGTCGATGGCGAGGTTGGCGTTATCCCAGTAGTGCGGGTTGCGGCACTGGGTGTAGAGCTGGGCGGAGAAGTTGTCCACTTCGGTAAACGGACCGGTACCAACCGGCTTGTCGTTGGTGAAGGCCACCGGGTCTTTCACCGATTTCCACTGGTGTTCCGGCACGATAGGTACCAGCACCAGATCATTCACCACGTTGGTGTTGACCTCGGTCAGGTCGAACTTGACCTTGTTGGGGGCCAGCTTCTCGACGCTCTTGATCTGGGTCCAGATTGAGCGCTCATCCAGCGCCTTGTTGGCCTTGACCAGATTGAAGGAGAAGATGATGTCGTCAGCGGTAAAGGGCTGACCGTCGGACCACTTCACGCCATCACGCAGATCGAAAGTGACGGATTTCAGGTCTTTGCTGAACGCGTAGTTGGTGGCCAGACGATAGACGGGTTTGCCACCCTGCATATCGTTGAAGATCACCAGCGGTTCATAGATGAAGTGACGGGTAGTGTGCAGCAGGCCAGCTTGCAGGAAGGGGTTGAAGTTCTTGACCCAAGCGGTTTCCTGCTGTGCAACCATGGTCAGCACGGTTTTGTTTTCGGCGGCCATGGCGTTACCGGCAGCACCGGCAAGCATCATGGTTCCCAGCATTACAGCGGTAGAGATTTTGGATACTTTGGCAAGCATATGTTTTCCTTTCTTATTTTTTTGGCATTCCCGAGGGTTCGCCTTGTTTGTGTGAGCACCGGTTTCGCATGCTGAGGAGACCGGCCCTCGTTGTTGGTTGGGTGTCTGCACCCTTGTCGTTTTGTTTTCCAACGCCCTTAGCAAAACAGAGTTAACAGGAAAACAACAACTACTGATTTCGTTGTTTTCGTAAAAATTGACGGCGATACGTCAATCTCGTCAAAACACATTTTTATCTGTTTAAAATCATTGCTTTGCGTTATTTGTTTTCGCGTAAAAAGTGGCTGCAAAAATGGCGTATATGACAAATTTGTGAATTGGATCTGCTCTCTGTTTTGGTGTCGTGCGGGACTTTGTTTTGCGCAAAAAATAAACCGGATGGCCAACTGTGATCCAGCGCCCGTTTAGGGCGCCGGGTCACGGCTTGCGGTTGGCGAGTTGACGCAGGGTCTGGGCGCTGTGTTGCAACTGCTGGCGCTGGTGGTCATTGAGCGGGCAGTGGCCCAGCACATACTCGGTGGTGGCCACCACCGTCTTCCAGCGTGGCGACTTGGGCAGGGTATCCAGACTCAGGTACTTGTCGAGGGTGCGGGTCTGCGGGCTGGATCTGTCCATATAGACCCGCCACAGTTTGCTCTTCTCTGCCAGCACGATTTTGCCCTTGCCGGTGCCCTGCTGCCAGGTATCCAGGGTGAGCTGCATGGTCTCTACCAGCGCCCGGCGCAGCGGCTCGTCATCCTGCTGACGAATGAGATCATCGGCTAGCGAACGGAATTCTCCGCCCAGTCGGCTCAGCTCGCCCAGCAGTTGTTCATCTTCGATGATGGCTTGCCGCGAGAGGTTCTTGAGGGCGTTCTCCAGCGCCATCACCCGGTTCTCATCCTGACGCTGTTCGGTACTCAGAGTGAGGGCGAAAGCGGCTTGCCCCCCCAGCGTGATGGGCAGGGCGCGGGCGTTGAGCACCTCTTTCTGCCCGGCCACCAGAAATTCCAGATTGTGTTCCCGCTCGCTGGCAAGGTTGGGCCACTGCTGTTGCAATGGGCTCGCCAGCCAATCATCCAGTGGTTGTCCCTCCATGATTTCCGGCTCCAGCTCCAGCAGTCTGGCCAGCACCCGGGAGGCAAACAGCACAGAGCCCTGCTCGTCGATAAAGACCATGGGGTCGGCCCCTTCGCCGAGCAGGGCCAGCAGCCGCTGCTGATCCTGATGGAGTCGCTCCTGCAGGGTGAAGCGATGTTCGATCTCCTGTTTCAGCAGGCGGTTTTCAACCAGTGAAGCGCGTCCGGCCTTGGCCTCCAGCAATGCCTTGACCCGGGCAAACAGCTCCTCCTTGCAGAAGGGTTTGACCAGATAGTCATTGGCACCGGCGCCAAAGCCCTCCTCGATATCCTTGGGCTGGTTGAGGGCGGTGAGCAGCAGCACTGGCAGCATCTCTTTCGGGTGCTGCTCGCGCAGGCGGCGGCAGACGTCAAAACCGGAGAGGGTTGGCATCATCACATCCAGCAGGATCAGGTCCACCGGCTCCTCGGCCAGCTTGGCCAGTGCATCGTGGCCGTCACTGCTGGGCAGGATGCGGTAGCCGCAGGGCTGCAACAGATGACGCAGGATGTGCAGGTTGATGGGCTCGTCATCCACCACCAGAATGAGCGGTGCACCTTCCGGGGGTGGGGGCAGATCGTCGCTCTCCCAGTCCGGCAGGATCAGCGGTTGCTGGCGCACCAGCTGATGCTCGATCTGGCGGCTGCCCTGGGTCAGATTGGCGGCTTTGCCGGTGGCAAGGGGCAGGGTAAAGGCGAAGGTGGAGCCGACGCTCGGCTCGCTCTCGACGAACAGTTCGCCCCCCATCAGGTGTACCAGTTGGCGGGTGATGGAGAGGCCAAGGCCCGCCCCCTGTTTGCTCACCTCCGGGCTCATCTGCACCAGTGGCTCGAAGATGTGTTCCAGATGGTCGTGAGCGATGCCGATGCCGGTGTCGGTTACCTTGATGCGCAGGAAGTTGTTCTCAACGATGGCACTGAGCACCACCTTGCCCTGTGGCGTGTACTTGATGGCGTTGCCCACCAGGTTGTAGAGCACCTGTTCGAGCCGCTGCTCGTCGGCCAGCACCGGTGGCAGTTCGGCGGGGCTGATATCCACCAGGGTGAGCGGTTTGGCCTGCACCAGATGCTGGCAGAGATCCAGCACCAGCCGGATAACCCCTTTGGATGAGACCGGCTGGGGATGGATCTCCAGCTGGCCGTAGCGCATCTGGTGGTAGTCGAGCAGATCGTCCACCAGACGGGCCAGACCGTCAGCGCTCTTGATGATGAGGCCAAGCTGCTTTTGCTGCCCTTCGGTCAAATCCTGCTGGCTGGCGAGCATCGACTCGGCCATCCCCTTGATGCCGTGAATGGGGGTGCGCAGCTCGTGGGAGGTATTGGCCAGCAGTTCATCCTTGAGCTTGTCCGCCTGCTGCAGGCTGAGGTTCTGCTTGTGGGTCAGCTTGACCTGCTGTTGCAGCTCCTGGGTCTGTTGCTCAATCAGCTCGATTTTTTCCTTCACCGAACGCTGCATATGGCGAAACGCCTCGGCCAGCCGGTCGATATCATCGCCGGTGCGCTCGATGGCGATGGGGTGATCCAGTGCGCCGTCGGCTACCTGCTCGGCCGCTTCGGTCAGGGAGCGCAGCGGCGCCGTGATGGAGTGGGAGAGCCAGCGGGAGAAGAGGATCAGCAGCAGTACCGAACCGGCACCCAGCACGATCACCAGGGTTTCGAGCTGGCGGATCGGGGCGTAGGCTTCCCGGGTGGAGATCTCGGCGATAAAGGCCCATTCAGTGTCGAACACCTTCACCTGGGTGTAGGCGGCCAGCACTTCGTCATCCTGATAGGAGCTAAACAGTCCAACCCCTTGTTCACCCGAGAGGGTCTTGGTGATAAGGGGGGTCTGCAGCGGCCGGAAGTTGGGGCTGAAGCTGTTCTCGACGCTGAACTCCGGCGCCAGCCAGGCATCGGCGCGCATCCGCTTGTCAGGGCCGATCAGGATGGTTTCACCGGTTTGCCCCAGTCCTTCACGCTCGGCCATGATCTGGTTGAGCTTGTCCGGCTGCAGTTCGAAGATCACCACCCCGCGTACATAGTCGTACTGCATGACCGGCGCCGCCATGTAGGCGACCACCTGCCCGGTCAGCTCGTTGCGGCCAAAATCGGTGAACTCGAAGATCTGCTGCGGCTTCTGGCCCGCATCGAGGCGGCGCTTGATCTTGGCGAAGGTCTGCCCCAATCCGCTCGACTGGTAGGGGCCCGAGAGCAGGTTGGTGGCAAAGTTGGCGTGTTTGGTGACCGAGTAAACCACATCACCGTTGAGATCGATCAGGAAGATATCGCTGTAGTTGGATTTGCGCACCATGTCGGCATAGCCGCGGTGGAAGCGCTGGTGGACCCGGCCATACATCTCGTCCGCCAGGATCAGGGCGCTGATGGAGGGTTCGATCTCGACCGGGGCATCCGGTTTTTGCAACTGATCCCAGGAACCGGGCACATAGCGGACCTGGGCGCGGGCGCGTGCCTCTTGTGGTGTGGTGCCAAGCTTCTCGAAGGCACCGGCAAAGCCGTAGAAACGACCGATACTGTTGCCGGCAAAATCCTGCTGAGAGAAGTTGATGATCTGCTCTTTGAGGTTATTGAAGTAATCCTCGAGCTGACTCTTCTTGATATTGCGGACGGAGACCAGATGGTTGGAGGTCTGGGTGGTGAGATCCTTGCCGTGGCTGTATAGGAAGAAGAGGGTGATGACCAGGAATGGCACCATCCCCAACATGAAAAAAGCCAGCATTAACTGCGGCCTGAGTCCACGAAGCTTGAAGATCCATTTCATCTTGTGACTTTCAATTGAGAATCCGGTTATTAAGCTGCTCAAGTCTCGAACGAAAGCGTAATCATTTCAACGGCTTTATCCCAAATTCGCTTGGTTGGTCACAGCTGAATGGAGAAAATTGCAGCAAGGCGTTTAAACCCTGAGCAAACAGTTTGCATCAGGGCTTAAATTGCGAAAAAGGGGTTGTGCTGGCGCTCGGGGTACGTATAATGCGCCTCGTTGTCAGGCAACTGGCACGCGGCAGTAAAGCGGGAATAGCTCAGTTGG
>NZ_JRGK01000349.1 GCF_000764645.1 Aeromonas finlandensis | reverse complement strand
GCGAAGCCCCCATCTTTCAGGTGGCGGACTACGGGCTGGTGGGGGATCTCTTCACCCTGCTGCCGGAGCTCACCGCCAAACTGTAAATTTGTCAGAAATGGCTGGGCTGTGGTCGTTTATGCGCTCTGCCCGCCATTTCTGTGCATGTTCCCTGCAAGCCCTGACCCGTTCAGGGCTTTTTCTACTGCAAGGGGGACGCAGAGTGACGGTAAAAGGTTGAGCCAGCTCCCAAAAAGCCTTTGATCCGCTGGCGGCTCTTGTGTAAAACCTGACAAGTCATCGATTACTCTCATCCACTCACGGAAAGCGTCATGAGCAAACAGATTTACAACTTCTGCGCCGGCCCCGCCATGTTGCCGGTTGAAGTCATGGAGCGCGCCCAGCGCGAATTTTGTAATTTTCAGGGGCTGGGAGCCTCGGTCATGGAGCTTTCCCATCGCGGCAAGCCCTACATGGCGGTGGCCGAGAAGGCCGAAGCGGATCTGCGCGAGCTGTTGGCGGTGCCGGACAACTACAAGGTGCTGTTCATGCACGGTGGTGGTCGCGGTCAGTTCTCCGCCGTGCCCATGAATCTGCTGGGCGGCGCCAACAAGAAGGCGGACTTCCTGCTGACCGGTGTCTGGTCCCAGAGCGCGGTGGATGAAGCCAAAAAATATGGCGATATCCAGACCTTCCAGGGTGTTGCCAAGAACGAGCAGGGGATCTCTCACCTGCTGCCGACACCGGCGTTTCGCGCTGATGCGGCCTATGTTCACTACTGCCCGAACGAAACCATCGACGGCATCGAGATGTTCGACATCCCGGCCACCGGTGAGGTGCCGCTGGTGGCGGATCTCTCCTCCACCATTCTTTCCCGTCCTATCGACGTGAGCCGCTTTGGCATTATCTATGCCGGTGCCCAGAAGAATATCGGGCCGTCCGGGCTTGCCATCGCCATCGTGCGCGACGACTTGCTGAACCAGGCCAGAGCCGACGTGCCTTCGATTTTTGACTATCAACTCACAGCCAAGAACGACTCCATGTTCAACACGCCGCCCACCTACGCCTGGTATCTGGCCGGTCTGGTGTTCGAGTGGCTCAAAGAACAGGGTGGCCTCGAGGCGATGGACGCGCGCAACAAGGAGAAGGCTGACTTCCTCTACGACTATCTCGATCAGTCGAGCTTCTACGGCAATCAGGTGGATGTCAGCTGCCGTTCGCGGATGAACATCCCGTTCCAGCTAAAAAATGCCGAGCTGGACAAGCAGTTCCTGGCCGAATCGGAAGCGGCTGGCCTGCTGGCCCTCAAAGGGCACCGCATTGTCGGTGGTATGCGTGCCAGTATCTATAACGCCATGCCGCTGGAGGGGGTGAAGGCCCTGGTGAGCTTTATGGATGGCTTTGCCAAGCGCCATGGCTGAGAAGAGAGCACCCACCTGTTTGCTGGCGGCCTCTTGTGACAACCCATGAGCCGCTTCCAGCTATTGCAGTGATTCAAGACGCCGGGGAGACCCCGGCGTCTTTTTTTCAACAGAACCAGAGTGCTGGCGTTCGCCGTGCGATTTCCCCTGAAAGTGCCCTTGCCGAGTGGGACGCAGGCTGTTAACGTCCGGACAGGCGTTTATTTTGAGATAGCACAGGAAGTCTATGAATTCGTTGCGTTTGGAACCC
Organism: Aeromonas finlandensis; assembly: GCF_000764645.1. GTDB lineage: Bacteria > Pseudomonadota > Gammaproteobacteria > Enterobacterales > Aeromonadaceae > Aeromonas > Aeromonas finlandensis. The sequence goes on along the minus strand of NZ_JRGK01000349.1, from coordinate 5,006 downwards.
ATTTCTCGTGTGGCCGGGGAGGTCAATCTGCCCGGCTCCAAGAGTGTCTCTAACCGTGCGCTGCTGCTGGCGGCGCTGGCCCGTGGCACCACCCGTCTGACCAACCTGCTCGACAGCGATGACATTCGTCATATGCTGGCTGCGCTGACCCAGCTCGGGGTCAAGTACAAGCTCTCCGCCGACAAGACCGAGTGCACCGTGCACGGTCTGGGCCGCAGCTTTGCGGTGAAAGAGTCGGTCAATCTGTTCCTCGGCAACGCTGGCACCGCCATGCGTCCACTCTGCGCCGCGCTGTGCCTTGGCTCCGGTGAATATACCCTGGGCGGCGAGCCGCGCATGGAAGAGCGCCCCATCGGCCATCTGGTGGATGCCCTGCGTGAAGCGGGTGCCCATATCCAGTACCTGAAAAAAGATGGCTATCCGCCGCTGGTGGTGGATGCCAAGGGGCTGTGGGGTGGCGATGTACACGTCGATGGATCTGTCTCCAGCCAGTTCCTGACGGCGTTTTTGATGGCGGCGCCGATGGCAGCGGGCGATACCCGGATCCACATCAAGGGGGAGCTGGTCTCCAAGCCCTATATCGATATCACCCTGCACATCATGAAGCAGTTCGGGGTGGTCATCGAGCACGACAACTACAAGCTGTTCTACATCAAGGGCAACCAGACCTACATCAGCCCGGGAGACTTTCTGGTGGAAGGGGATGCTTCCAGCGCCTCTTACTTCCTCGCGGCAGGCGCCATCAAGGGCAAGGTGCGGGTAACCGGCATCGGCAAGCACAGCATTCAGGGTGATATCCACTTCGCCGATGTGCTGGAGAAGATGGGCGCACGCATCACCTGGGGCGATGATTTCATCGAGGCTGAGCAGGCGCCGCTGCACGGGGTGGATATGGACATGAACCATATTCCCGATGCGGCCATGACCATTGCCGTTGCTGCGCTGTTTGCCGAGGGGCCGACCTCCATTCGCAATATCTACAACTGGCGGGTGAAGGAGACCGATCGTCTGCACGCCATGGCGACCGAACTGCGCAAGCTGGGCGTCGAAGTGGAGGAGGAGCATGACTTCATCACCGTGACCCCGCCGACCCAGCTCAAGCACGCCGAGATCGATACCTACAACGATCACCGTATCGCCATGTGCTTCTCGCTGGTGGCGCTGTCGGATACCCCGGTCACCATCAATGATCCCAAGTGCACGTCGAAGACCTTCCCGGATTACTTCGACAAGCTGGCCAGTATCAGCCAGCGTGGCTGATCACTGACAAACCCGTCATCTCCGACTCTTAGGGCCCGCGCTGAGCGGGCCTTTTTACCTTCCTCACCCGCATCGCCATTTCGCTTAGCATCATTTCAATAACTTGCAAGATTTCCTCACAAAATAGTTTTGTGATTGCTGTAATTTCCTATTTACACATGCTCTGTCGCGGGCTATGTTGAGATTTCTTAATCGCAGTCATCTAGCAGGAAGCCTTGTCATGCAGCATCAAACCGACGACGTTCGTATCAGTGAAATCAAAGAGTTATTACCCCCGGTTGCGGTGCTTGAGAAGTTTCCGGCTACCGAGACCGCATCAAATACTGTCTTCGAATCCCGTCAGGCCATTCATCAGATCCTGACCGGTGAAGATGAGCGTCTGCTGGTGGTGATTGGCCCTTGCTCCATCCACGATCCGGTGGCCGCGCTGGAGTACGGCAAGCGCCTCAAGGCGTTGCGCGACGAGCTGAAAGGTCAGCTGGAGATCGTGATGCGGGTCTACTTCGAAAAACCGCGTACTACAGTGGGCTGGAAGGGGCTGATCAACGACCCGTATCTCGACAACAGCTGCAAGATCAACGACGGTCTGCGCATTGGTCGCAAGCTATTGCTGGATCTCAACGATATGGGGCTGCCGACCGCTTCCGAGTTCCTCGACATGATCACCCCGCAATATGTGGCGGATCTGATGAGCTGGGGCGCTATCGGTGCCCGAACCACCGAATCCCAGGTACACCGCGAGCTGGCCTCCGGTCTCTCCTGTCCGGTGGGCTTCAAGAACGGCACTGACGGCACCATTAAGGTGGCCATCGATGCCATTGGTGCCGCCAGTGCGCCGCACCACTTCCTCTCGGTGACCAAATATGGCCACTCTGCCATCGTGGCGACCCGCGGTAACCCGGATTGTCACATTATCCTGCGCGGTGGTCGTGAGCCGAACTACAGCGCGGCCCATGTCGGCGAGGTGGTGAAGGGGCTTGAGAAGGCCGGTCTGCCGCAAAAGGTGATGATCGACTTTAGCCACGCCAACAGCAGCAAGCAGTTCAAGAACCAGATGGTGGTGGCCGAAGACGTAGCCGATCAGCTGCGTGCCGGCAGCAAGGCGGTGTTTGGCGTGATGGTGGAGAGCCATCTGGTGGAAGGCCGTCAGGATCTGGTGGATGGGTGCGAACTCACCGTCGGTCAGAGCATCACCGATGCCTGCATCGGTTGGGCCGATACCGAAGTGCTGCTGCGCAATCTGGCGGATGCCGTAGCAACCCGCAACGCTCGTTAACGCATGCTCTGCGGCTTTCTTGATAGTGAACACGCAAGGCCGCAGTTGAGCTAAGCCAAATCCAGAAAGCAGAAGCGCGACCCTCGGGTCGCGCTTTTTCGTTGGTGACGCGGATTACCAGCGGTAGGTCTTGAGCAGGGCTTCCAGTTTCTGACACTGCTCGACCAGCTGAACACTGGCGAGGTTGGCGGAGTGAGCCTGACCCAGGGTGTCGTTGGAGGTGTTGCGGATCTGGTTCACCGAGCTGTCCACCTCGCTGCAGACCCTGTCCTGCTCTTCGGCGGACTGGGCCATCTGAGCATTGAGATCGTTGATGCGGGCGATGCGTTCAATGATGTTTTGCATGGCGGCCAGGGTTGCCTCGGTTTTACTGATGCTCTCGCCCGCCTTGGTTTTTGCATCCCCGATCACCGTAACCGCGCTCTGGGCCTCTTTTTGCAGAGCGGCGATCATCTGGGAGATCTCCTCACTAGCGGCGCGGCTGCGGTTGGAGAGGGCTCGCACCTCGTCGGCTACCACGGCAAAACCTCGGCCTTGCTCGCCAGCTCGCGCTGCTTCAATGGCGGCGTTAAGGGCCAGCAGGTTGGTCTGATCGGCAATCCCCTTGATCACTTCCAATACCCCATCCACGGCTAGGCAGCGGCTGTCGAGCTGCTGGATCACCTGATCCACCCGATCAATTTCAGCCGACATCTCGTCCATATCGGTGATGGAGTGCTGGGCGAGACGGCTGGTGTCGGCGGCATCCTGATTGGTGAGGGCGGAGAGTTCGGCACTGTGGCGGGCGTGTTCGCGTACTTCGTGAGAGCTGGCGGCCAGTTCGCTTACCGCAGCGGCGACCTGAGTGGTCATCCCCTCTTGCTGACGGGCCGAGTTTTCAGTCTGGGTCGCCACCTGACGGATCTGGTTCGACTCCTGATAGAGCTGGTGGGTTGCCCCTTCTACCTCCTGCAGGCTGTGGCGGAAACCCTGCACCATGTCATTGACGGCGCGGGTCATCTGGCCCAGTTCATCCCGGCTGTGATTGACCAGGGGGAGGGCGAGGTTGCGCTCTTTGGCCATCTGGATCATGGTGAGCTGCAACTGGCGCAGGGGGTGTTTGACATAGCGCTGCAATACCCACCAGAGCAAGCCAAAGCCGAGGCTGAACACCGCGGCCAGACTGCCGCTCAGGATCAGGTTATTGTGGCGGATATCGTCGAAAGTATGGCTGAGGTCATAGCTGATCCGCACCGCCCCCATGACGGTACCTTCGTTCACCTGATGGCAGCTGGTGCACTGGGTGCCGCGATACTCCTTGTAGGCTTTGAACGGCTTGATCAGGGTGAGCTGGTTGCCCTGTTGTTGCAGGATGATATCCCCCTTGGTTATGGCTCGCTCGTCGAGGGCATCCTGGGCTTTCTGATCGGGATGGCCTGGGCCAAACAGATTGCTGACGGCGGGGGCACGGATCAGACGGGCTTCTACAATTCCTGCCTCGCTCTTGAGCTTGGTTTGCACTATCTGCCGGTTGACCATGCCGCCCGTCATCATCAGCACGTTGAGCTGATCCATGTAGGTGTTGGCTGCACTCTCTACCTTCTCTTCTGCCATGCGGATAGCAAGATCCCGTTGCAACCAGGCGGAGAGTTCAAAGCAGAGGGCAAAGGTGGAGCTGATAACCAGCGCAAGGGGGAGGAATATTTTCCAGTTCAAGGAGAGGTTATGCATTTTGGATAAGTTCCATGCGCTTGGTGTTGTTATGTGATCCCGTATCATCTTGATCGTAGACGAAGAAATGGCGGGAGATAGTTCTCTATCGGCACACAATAACCGCTCTTGAGTAAATAATCTGTTAAGCAGATCGGTAATGCAGGTTGCAAAAATGACCTCTGCGAGTAGTGCTGCTCCTTGGGTTGATCCAGAACAAATCACCGGTAACGATAATCGTTATCATTGTCATTATTTGCTGAATAGTGACCACCATGAATCTGACCCCTTCAATGACCGGTATTGCCTCGCCGGATCCCCTCAAGTTTGCCTTTAGCGCCAAGACTTCGGCTCACGCCAGTCGGGGAGGGATGCGCCCCTTCCCGCTGGATGAGGCTGGCTGGCAGAGTTGGTGGCAGCGAGAGAGTGAAGCTGCGGAGCGCGCCCTCTACATCCACATTCCGTTTTGCCGCAAGCGCTGCAGCTTCTGCAGTTTCTTTGAAAATGGCGCCAATCCGGCGCGGATCAACCGCTATGTCAACGCCCTCTGCGCCTCCCTTGCGCAGGCAGCTGACACACCGCTGGCGCAGAGCATGCCATTTTCTGCCGTCTATGTAGGAGGCGGTACGCCGACCGACATGAGTGCCGACGAGTTGGCCATGCTGGCCGCCGTGATCCGCCGTTTTCCGCTGGCGGCCGATGCCGAGGTGACGCTGGAGGGGCGCCTCAATGGCTTTGATGATGAGAAATGGCAGGCGGCACTGGCGGGGGGCTTCAACCG
>NZ_JRGK01000348.1 GCF_000764645.1 Aeromonas finlandensis | reverse complement strand
TGCCGCTGGCTTCGCCGGTGTAGCAGCGCAGCCGCACCTCGACCCCTGCCGGTTTGCCATCGGCCTGGGCGCTGAACTCGCAGGCAAAACGCAGGGTATCGGGTTGCAGGGTGACGGCCAGCTCCTCCTCAATCTCGCGGATCAGCGCCGCCTCGTCGCTCTCGCCCGGTTCGCGCTTGCCGCCGGGGATGTAGTAAATGGCCTTGCCGTGGGAGCGGGCGCAGAGCAGTTGCTGATCTTTGAAGGTGAGCCAGGCGAGTTTGTCGATCATCGTTCTCTCTCTTGATTCTGCTAGTAGAGGCTATTGACGTATTTTTCGGCGGGCTCAGCCAGCAGATCCTGTGGGTGATCACCACCGAACGTCAACCATTTGCTTTTCCCTTTGAACGAGCTGTTGGCGATACTCTTTTTGCTCTGTGTATCGTAGATAACCACTTGAATTTCAATTACATCTGGTTTCCCTGACCATTCGGTTGCACGCTCTTCCCAATGGAGAATGACGGGTTTTACATAGTATCTGAATTCGGCGGGGACAGTGGTGCTCAGGCAGGCATCGCCATGACAACTGGCCGTCAGTTCGACCTTGTGGGCTTTTTTGGAAAACGCCGCATAGATTGCCTGGGCTGTCATCTGACCCGAGTTCTGATACTGCGTCGTTTCATAGCTGCCATCCTGGGGTTGAGAAATCAGTACCCCCTGAGTGGCATCGAGTTTGTTGGTGATAGCTTGTACATCTGATTGCTGATAGGTCGAACTACAGCCGACGGCGAGCAATGAAGCGATAGCGCATAGATAGTGTTTCAAAATACATTCCTTTGTGTGATGGGTAGGTATTACAGCGCAGGTAAAATCATGATTTTTATATCAAAAATTGATCATCCACTTCTTGATTGAGCTCACATAACTCTTTGCAAGAACGATTTGCAAGCATGATGCTCACGCCGCGTTAGCCCAACGCCCTCGCGGGCAAGTGCCGTTGTCTGTGGGGGGCGGAATAGCGAGCCGGCTCCTGGCTCCTGATCGTCCTCCACCGTGATCTGCGGATCCTGAACATTCGCTTGTGATATCAAGGCGATCCCTCGGTGAGCTGCGCGTGCTAGGCCGTCTGGCAATGTCGGGACACAACCTCAAGGCGAAAGAGGGGAGCGGAGAATGCTCTTTTGGGCGCGAACGGGCGACTCAAGGCTTCCATTTTGGCCAAACGGGTCACTATAAGCTGAATTTATGCCTTTTGGTTAAATGGCCTTATTTTTACTTATACCGAGCCGGTGCCAGCCTGTGGGACGTTTGTCAGCCGGTTTCCCGTCATGTCAGGTCTCCCTCCGATCATGGCGAGGGTGAGCGGCCAGCGGGCGCGGCCTCTGATCCTGTGCCGGGTTGATAAGAGGCGCTGTGTACGGATGGCAGAAGCGGGCTGCAAGGCGCTCAAGCCATCGCCAGTCGCCACTAAAAAAGCGGGGTTGGCGCACACGAGCGCGGGCCCGGACTGGGCGAAGGCGGGGGCCTTGTGGTTTAATCTTGCCACTTTAGCGGTAGTGGGCGACGGGCCTGCTACCTGGCGTGGGCAAGATGCAGGTAAGCAAGATGCAGATAGCAGCAGAGAGCAAGTTTATCGGACTGGGTGTGGCGGGCAATTTCGCCGGTCATTTGGAGCAGGCGGGTGAGGCGTCGGACTTCGTGGCCGTCGCGGTGCGCGATACCACGGCGCCCAAGGCGCTGTTCCCCTTCTTCGTGCCGGGTCATCCGGGTCAGCTCGGCGTCTTTCCGCTGAGCAACAAGGCGATCTTCCTGCCGGAAGCGGCGGTCAGCGGTGACGAGAAGGTGCAGATTGAGCCGGAAGTGGCCCTCTGGTGCGAGCTGGAGTATGTGAACAAGCAGGTGGTGGCGATCCATCCCCGTGCCTTTGGTGCCTATAACGACTGTTCCATTCGCCGTCCCAACGCCAAAAAGATCAGCGAGAAGAAGAACTGGGGCGAAGAGAGCAAGGGGTTGGCGGCCAATCTGCTGCCGCTCTCCGGTTTTGCTGCCGGTTGCGAGCTTGATGACTATCGCATCGCCTGCTATCTGGAGCGCGATGGTGAGCTGCACGCCTACGGGGTCGACAGCGCCGCCATCGATTACAGCTACTTCCACGGTCAACTGCTCGACTGGGCCATCGACAAGTTCAACCATCAGCAGGACGAGGGGCCGGCGGAGCACATTCAGGGGCTGCTGGCGCAGGCGGGCCATCCCCCCCATGCGCTGATCAGTATCGGTGCCACCCGTTATACCCCGTTTGGCGAGAGCCATTTCCTCAAACCGGGCGACACCTCCTGCGTGGTGGTCTACCCGGGCAGCCGTTATAGCGAAGCGGATATCCGCGAAGCCATTCGCACCCGTAGCTTCGGCGCCGACGTGTCGGTGTTGCTGCAGGCGGTGCAGGCGCGCTAATCACCTTTGCCAGCGGGGCGTTGTCTCTTCCCGCTGGTTATCATATCGAGCCATTGAATGACGATTGTTCCTGTCTCCCGTGCCGACTATCCGGCGCTGATCGATCTGTGGGAGGCCTCGGTGCGGGCAACCCACCACTTTTTGCCAGAGGCCGAGATCCTCGCGCTCAAGCCGCTTATTCTGCAGCACTACTTCGATGCGGTGACACTGCACTGTGCCCGCACAGATGAGGGGCACATTGCGGGTTTTAGCGGAGTACACGAGGGCAAGCTGGAGATGCTGTTTGTCGCCCCCGAGGCGCGGGGCGGCGGCGTGGGACGTTTGCTGGTAGCACATGCCATCTCGCAGGGTGGCGCGACGCAGGTTGACGTCAATGAGCAGAATGAGCAGGCAGTGGGCTTCTATCGGAAGATGGGGTTCGCCGTGACGGGCCGCTCACCGCTGGATGGTCAGGGCAAGCCCTATCCGCTGCTGCATATGGCGTTGCCGACGCGCTAGTCGCGCCTGATGAGGCGTTGTACCCATAAACGAACGGGGGATGGCATCTGCCATCCCCCGTTTTTTTGATCCCGCCGGTTACTTGCTGGCGACCTTGTTCACCACCTTGATCAGCTGATAGCGCAGGGAGGGGGCATCGGCCGGCACATCGGTGAGCTGCTCCTTGCTGACAGTGAGCTGGTACTGGTAGCCCGGCTCGAACTGGAAGCCTTCAATATCCTGGTAGAACAGCGTCCAGGGCTGCTGCTCATCGCTGCGCACCTGCATGCACTGCATCGGGCCGACCCCGACACAATCGACCAGCTGGCTGTTGATATAGAGGGTCTCCCCCTGTGGAGCGACCGAGCCCTGACAGGCGGTGAGCAGCAGGGCGGCGCTGATAAACAGTGGTTTCATGATGGGATCCTTCAAAGCGAAAGGGGCATTAGAGCGGCAAACAAAAAGGCGGTCAATGACCGCCTTTGTAACAAACCATGTCGATTCAGCCTGTTAGCGCTGCTCGAGCGGAACGAACTCGCGCTGGGGCTGGCCGATATAGAGCTGACGCGGACGGCCGATCTTCTGATCCGGATCCGAGTGCATTTCGTTCCAGTGGGCTATCCAGCCGATGGTACGGGAGATGGCGAAGATCACGGTGAACATGCTCATCGGGATACCGATCGCCTTCATGATGATGCCGGAGTAGAAGTCCACGTTCGGGTAGAGCTTCTTCTCGATGAAGTAGGGGTCGGAGAGCGCAATGCGCTCCAGCTCCATGGCGACATCCAGCAGCGGATCCTTGATCTGCAGCTCGGTCAGCACTTCGTGGCAGGTCTGACGCATCACCTGGGCACGGGGATCGTGGTTCTTGTAGACCCGGTGACCGAAGCCCATCAGACGGAACGGATCGTTCTTGTCCTTGGCCTTGGCGATGAACTCGGGGATGCGATCCACCGAGCCGATCTCTTCCAGCATGCGCAGGCAGGCTTCGTTGGCGCCGCCGTGAGCCGGTCCCCACAGGGAGGCGATCCCCGCAGCAATACAGGCAAACGGGTTGGCACCGGAAGAACCAGCCAGACGGACGGTGGAGGTAGAGGCATTCTGCTCGTGATCCGCGTGCAGGGTGAAGATGCGATCCATGGCGCGTTCAACGGTGGGGTTGACCTTGTACTCTTCGGTCGGCACGCCAAACATCATGTGCAGGAAGTTGCCCGCATAGGAGAGGGCGTTACGCGGCTGCATGAACGGCTGACCGATGGAGTACTTGTAACACATGGCGGCCAGGGTCGGCATCTTGGAGAGCAGACGGAAGGCGCAGATCTCGCGATGCTGCTCGTTGTTGATGTCGAGGGCATCGTGATAGAAGGCGGAGAGGGCGCTGACTACACCGCACATGATGGCCATGGGGTGGGAGTCGCGACGGAAGCCGCGGAAGAAGAAGGCGATCTGCTCGTGCACCATGGTGTGACGGGTCACCAGACGCTGGAATTCGGCATATTGCGCCTTGGTCGGTGCTTCGCCGTAGAGCAGGATGTAGCAGACCTCGAGGTAGCTCGATTGGGTCGCCAATTGGGCAATAGGGAAACCACGGTGCAGCAAGACACCCTGATCACCGTCGATGTAGGTAATGGCAGATTTGCATGAGCCGGTTGCCATAAAACCGGGGTCAAAGGTGAAATACCCTTGTGCGCCCAATTTTCTGACGTCGATGACATCCGGACCGATGGTGCCGGAGAGGATTGGCAATTCGACCGGATCTTTCCCGGGTAGGTGTAGGGTGGCTATCTTATCAGCCATAGCACGTCTCCTTTGCTCTTTATAATTTGGTTCCAGTCCTACTCTATTACGACTTTTATGACGCTGGCAAAGGTTCTTACCCATACCAAGGCGGCTGGAGCGCCCTATTTGAAACAGAGTTCCTTGTCGATGTCAATTTTGCTGGAAGGCCATTAACGGCATTAATGAAATGTTAAATTAAATATGCGATCGAGTTTGCGGTTTTGTGTTTTCTTTGTAGCTAATTGATTGTCTTCGGTTAAGGCCGCCGATATACTG
>NZ_JRGK01000347.1 GCF_000764645.1 Aeromonas finlandensis | reverse complement strand
TGAGACCGGGGGCGGTGGACGAGGTGGGGGGGCCGACCATACTGGCGACCCTGACCGTCATCGCGGCCCTGCTGCCGATGGCCTTTGTCAGCGGGCTGATGGGCCCCTACATGAGCCCCATCCCCATCAATGCCAGCATGGGGATGCTTATCTCCCTGCTGGTGGCCTTTATCTTCTCCCCCTGGCTGGCGAGCCATTTGCTCAAGGGGGAGGTGCATGCTGCCCACGGCGAGGCCAAGGCTGGCCTCTTTCACCGGCTGATGACCCCTTTTCTGATCGGTGATGGCGCCAAGCGCGCCAGACGCAAACTCTGGCTGGTGGTGTTGCTGCTGGTCGGGGCGGCTGCCGCCATGCCGGTGGTGCAGTGGGTGGTGCTCAAGATGCTCCCCTTTGACAACAAATCGGAATTCCAGCTGGTACTCGATATGCCGGAGGGGGCCACGCTTGAGCAGACCGAGCGTACCCTGCTGGCGGTCGGGCGGGAGCTTGCCAAGGTGCCCGAGGTGAAGGATTACCAGATCTACGCCGGTACCGCGGCCCCCATCAACTTCAACGGGCTGGTGCGCCACTACTTTATCCGCAGCGGTGCCAACGTGGGTGATATTCAGGTCAATCTGGTGGACAAGCATGAGCGCCATCGCAGCAGCCACCAAATTGCCCAATCGGTGCGGGCGCCGCTGCAGGCCATCGCCAGTGCGGCAGGGGGCAACCTCAAGGTGGTGGAGGTGCCGCCTGGCCCGCCGGTCTGGTCACCCATAGTTGCAGAAGTGTATGGCCCGACGCCTGCCGCCCGCGAAGCGGCGGCGCGCGCCGTACAGGCCCGCTTTGTGGCCACGGCGGATCTGGTGGATGTCGACATCTATCTGACCGACCCGCAGCCCAAGTGGCGGCTGGTGGTGGATCGCAGCAAAGCGGCCCTGCTCGGGGTCGATCTCGGCGACCTGGTGAGCACCCTCAATGGCGGGGTGGGTTATCAGGATGCCAGCTGGCTGCAGGGGCACGGCGCCAAGTATCCGGTGCCAGTGCGCATCGAACTGGCCCCCGGTGACAAACGGGATCTGGCGGGCGTACTGGCCCTCAAGGTGCGCAGCCAGAGCGGCCAGCTGGTGCGGGTCTCCGAGCTGGTAGTCGCCGTGATGAGGTGGCCCCCAGCCATATCATGCACAAGAACATGCAGCCCATGGTGATGGTGGTGGCCGATATGGGTGGCCATACCGACAGCCCGCTCTACGGCATGTTTGCCGCCGGTGCTGACATCGACCTGCCCCAATATTACGTGCAGCAGCCCGACAAACTGGGGGAGGTGGCGCTGTTGTGGGACGGGGAGTGGAAGATTACCTACGAGACCTTCCGCGACATGGGGCTAGCCTACGCCGTGGGGATGATCCTCATCTACTTGCTGGTGGTGGCCCAGTTCCGCTCCTATCTGGTGCCGCTTATCATCATGGCTCCCATTCCGCTTACCCTCATCGGGGTGATGCCGGGCCACGCCCTGATGGGGGCCCAGTTTACCGCTACCTCGATGATCGGGATGATCGCGCTGGCCGGGATCATCGTACGTAACAGCATCCTGCTGGTGGACTTTATCGAGCAGCAGCGCAGCGCCGGAGTGGCGTTCGAGCAGGCAGTGATCGAAGCGGCGCAGGTGCGGGCCAAACCCATCATGCTGACGGCGCTGGCGGCGATGATCGGGGCCCTGTTTATCCTCGACGATCCCATCTTCAACGGACTGGCCATCAGCCTGATTTTCGGGATCCTGGTCTCCACTTTGCTCACCCTGGTGGTGATACCCTTGCTCTATTATGCCCTGCTCTCCCGACGTTCATGACGGGAGTCACTAGCGAAAGGATGCGCGATGAAGAGAGGTTGGTTGTGGTGGGGAAGTGGCGCCGTGGTAGCGGTGGCTGCTCTGGCATGGTGGTGGCGACCGCAGCCGACGCCGATCAGGCTGGCAGAGGTCGGGCGGGGGGATGTGCTGGTCACCGTGGTCAATACCCGGGCCGGCACCATCAAGTCGTGTCAGCGGGCCGGACTCAGTCTGCCCGGTGGCGGCGTGGTGGAGCAGATCGCCGTCAAGGCCGGGGAGCGCGTAGCCCGAGGTGATCTGCTGCTGACCCTCTGGAGTGACGATATCCGCGCCGATCTCGCCCGTGCCCGCGCCCAGCAGGCCCTTGGCAAGACCCAGCGCGAGGAGCGTTGCAGCGAGGCGGCCTACTACGAGCGGGAGGCCAATCGGCTGGCCACCTTGCTGGCCAAAAACCTCACCTCCCGCACCCTCGCCGAGCAGGCCCAGAATCTGGCCGATACCCGCCGCTATATCTGCCGCGCATCCCGTCAGCAGGAGCGGGTCGACGAGGCGCAGGTCGCCCAGGTGGAGGCCCGCTTGAGCGAGCGCCGCCTGCAGGCGCCTTTTGCCGGTGTGGTGGCGGAGGTCAACAGCAAGCTCGGCGAATATATGACCCCCTCACCGCCCGGAGTAGCCATGCCTCCGGTTATCGATCTTATCGATGATAACTGTCTGTATGTCTCAGCCCCCATCGATGAAGTGGATGCCGCCCGCCTCAAGGTGGGCCAATCTGCTCGAGTACTGCTCGATGCCATGCCCGGACGCGATTTTGCCGCCACCGTGACCCGCATCGCCCCCTATGTGAAGGAGCTGGAGAAGCAGGCCCGCACCGTGGAGGTGGAGGCGGCGCTCACTGCCCTGCCCATCGATGTGCCCCTGCTTATCGGCTACAGCGCCGACCTTGAGGTCGAGGTGACCCGTGCCACCGATGTGCTGCGGGTGGCGGCCAGCAGCCGTGCTGACGATGGCAGCGTGCTGCGGTTGGAAGGGGATAAGCTGGTGCGGGTAGTGCCCCGCTGGGGCGTGGAGAACTGGAACTGGATTGAGGTGGCCGAGGGGCTCGCCGCCGGTGATCGGCTGGCGGCCCAGCCCGGACAGATTGTCGGGGAGGGCCCTTTCAGCGCCGCCACGGAGCAGACGGATGAGTGATCTCATTCGCCTTGATGCCGTCAGCCGTCGTTTCACTCTGGGGGGGAGCGAAGTAGCTGCCCTCGATCGTGTATCCCTGCGGGTTGCCGAGGGGGAGTATCTGGCGGTGATGGGCCCCTCGGGCTCTGGCAAATCGACCCTGCTCAATGTGCTGGGGCTGCTGGATCGGCCCGATGAGGGGCGCTACTGGCTGGGGGGCGAGGACACCGCCACCCTGTCAGAACCGGCGCTGGCCCAGCTGCGCGGCCATCGCATCGGTTTCGTGTTCCAGTCGTTTCACCTCATCTCCCGCCTCACCGCCCGTGAAAACGTCGAGCTGCCGCTGATGCTGTGCGGGATCGCTCCCGCCGAGCGCCATCGCCGCAGCCAGCAGTTGCTGGGGGAGCTGGGGCTGGAGAACCGGGCCGGACACCGCCCTGCCGAGCTCTCCGGCGGTCAGCGTCAGCGGGTGGCCATCGCTCGGGCCATGGCGATGGCGCCGCGACTGATCCTGGCCGATGAGCCCACTGGCAATCTCGACTCCCGCTCCGGGGAGGAGGTGATTACCCTGCTGGAGGGGCTCAACCGGGAGCAGGGGATCACGCTGGTGGTGGTGACTCACGACCCGCGCCTCGGTGAGCGGGCGGGCAGGCGGATCCTGATGAACGATGGCCATATCAATACTGATAGCGGCGGGGGCTGAATGCGGCGCCCCGATGTGATCCGCTTTGCCGCCGTGGCCCTGCTGCGCCAGCGCTCCCGGGCGCTGGTACTGATCTTGGCGGTGAGTCTGAGCGTCACTTCCGTGCTGCTGCTCACCGCGCTGGGGGAGGGGGCGAGACGCTATGTGGCCGATCAGTTCAGCTCCCTTGGCAAGGATCTGCTGGTGATGTTCCCGGGCCGCAAGGAGACCACCGGCGGGCTGCCGCCGGTCACCGGCAACAGCCTGCGGCAGATCACCCTCGATGACATGCACTATCTTGGCCAGCATCAGCCCAAGGTGCGGCTGGTGCCGCTGGTGATGGGCTTTGCCGAGGCCAAACAGGGGGCGCGGCTGCGCCAGACCATGCTGCTTGGCAGCAGTAACGGGCTGCGCGATACCCACGGGCTGGAACTGCTCTCCGGCCGCTGGCTGCCGGGGGATGCCGCAGAGGATCGACCGGTCGTCCTGCTCGGAGCCGTGGTGGCCCGTGAGCTGTTCGGTCAGGCCGATCCGGTCGGCCAGTGGCTGCGTTTTGATAATCGCCGCTTTCGGGTGGTGGGGGTCTTTACCAGCCAGAGCAGCAATCTGGGGATGGACATGGCCGAGGCCGCGCTGATCCCGGTGGGCAGCGCCATGCGGCTGTTCAACACCGAGGGGCTGTTTCGGCTGCTGATCCATCCGCTGGCGGGGCAAGCGGTACCCCCGCTGGTCAAGCGACTGGAGCAACTGATGCAGGCGCGCCACGGGGTGCTCGACGTGACCGTGGTGCGCCGTGACGCCATGCTGGCCACCTTCTCCACCATTCTCGCGACCCTCACCTTGGCGGTTGCCGGTATTGGCGCCATCAGCCTGCTGGTCTCCGGCATCATGATGATGAATCTGGCGCTGATCAGCACCCGCCAGCGCACCGGCGAGATCGGCCTGCTCAAGGCGCTGGGGGCCAACAGTCGCCAGATCCGCCAGCTGTTTTTGTGGGAGGCGCTGCTGTTGAGCGGCAGTGGCGCGCTGTTTGGCACTGTGTTGGGCTATGCCCTGGTTGCCCTTGCCGGAGTGATTTGGCCCGGATTTCCGGCGGCGGTCCCCTTGCTCGCTACTTTCTGCACTATACCGGCGGCCCTGCTGACCGGGCTGTTTTTTAGCTGGCTGCCCGCCTCCCGGGCGGCACGGCAAGATCCGGTCAGCAGCCTGCGCAGCGGGCAGTGGAGCGGTGGCTGATGCGCGCCGCCGATCTGCTGTTCTGGCTCTGGCGCGCCTTGCTGGCGGGGCGCAGCCGCAGTCTGCTGTCGGCGCTCGGCATCGCCATCGGGATCGCTTCGGTGACCCTGCTCACCGGCATCGGCGAGGGGCTCAGGCTCTATCTGCTCGACAGCTTCTCCCAATTTGGCACCCGGCTGATCGCCGTGACCCCGGGCAAGACCGAAACCGCTGGCGGCCCGCCCGGCATCCTCTCCAGCAGCCGTCCCCTGTTGCTGCAGGATGCCGATGCCCTCGCCAGATTGCCGGGTATCGAGGCGGCGCTCCCTGTGGTACAGGGGCAGGGGGAGGTGCGCAGCCGCGGACTGACCCGCAGCACCGCCATTCTGGGCACCGGCTCGGCGGCGCTCTCCGGCTGGCGACTCACCTTGGTGCAGGGACGTTTTCTGCCCGCGGATGACAGTGCCATGCCCCGCGCTTATGCGGTGCTGGGGGCCAAGGTGGCGGCGGAGCTGTTTCCCGGTGGCGATGGGCCGGGGAGTCTGCTGCGCGCCGGTGATCGCCGTTTTCGGGTGGCCGGGGTGCTGGCCCCCAAAGGGCAATTTCTCGGCTTTGATCTGGACGACATGATCTATCTGCCCGCCGCCCACGCCCAGGCGCTGTTCAACAAGGAGGGGCTGCAGGAGATCGACGTCATCTATCGCGCCGGGCAGACGGAGGCCGATATTACCGCCCAGATCAGGCGGCTGTTGATCGCCCGCCACGGCGCCGAGGATTTTACCCTCACCTCCCAGCAGGACATGCTGACCAGCCTCGACAAGATCCTCTCCATCATCAAGCTGGCGGTTGGCGGGCTCGGCATTATCTCGCTGCTGATCGGGGCGGTCGGCATCTTCAGCATCATGAGCATCGCCCAGCAGGAGCGGATCCCCGAAGTGGGCTTGCTGATGGCGCTGGGCTGCCCACGGCGGCGCATTCTATTGTTGTTCCTGCTCGAAGCCGTGGTGCTGGCGCTGCTGGGCGGGGCCATGGGGCTGGCCCTGCTCGGCGGGCTCAAGCTGCTGCTCGCCCTGCTGGCTGCCGGGTTGCCGCTCACCCTCCATCCTCTCTATCTGTTGCTGGCGCTCGGTTGCAGCGCCCTGGTCGGGCTGCTGGCCGGGGTCGCCCCTGCGCTGCGGGCGGTGCGCCTCGACCCCGTGGTTGCCCTGCGTGGGGATTAAGCCATCCCGCTCTGTGGTCGTTGTCAACGCGCGCGGTAACAAGCGAGTCAGGTGGCAAGGTGGTAATATCCCTCCGCTACTGACTCGATATAAGGTTCCCCGATGACTACGCTGCGTCTGCTTGTCTCCGACTCTCACGATCCCCTGTTCAATCTGGCCGTCGAGGAGTGCATCTTCCGCCAGATGGACCCCGGCCAGCGGGTGCTATTCCTCTGGCGCAACGCCAATACCGTGGTGATCGGCCGTGCCCAGAACCCGTGGAAAGAGTGCAATACCCGCCGGATGGAGGAGGATGGGGTGACCCTGGCGCGCCGCAGTAGTGGTGGCGGCGCCGTCTTCCACGACCTTGGCAACAGCTGTTTTACCTTTATGGCGGGCAAGCCGGAGTATGACAAGAGCATCTCCACCGCCATCGTACTCGATGCCCTCAAGCGGCTCGGGGTGAGTGCGTTCGCCTCCGGTCGCAACGATCTGCTGGTGGCGACCCCGGACGGGGAGCGCAAGGTATCGGGCTCCGCCTACAGGGAGACCCTGGATCGCGGTTTTCACCACGGCACCCTGCTGCTGGACGCCGATCTCGGCCGTCTGGCCAACTACCTCAATCCTGACCCCAAGAAGCTGGCGGCCAAGGGGATCACCTCGGTGCGCGGCCGGGTGGCCAATCTGTGCGAACTGCTGCCGGGGATCGACCATCAACAGGTGGGCGAGGCGCTGGCCGAGGCGTTCTTCCACCATTACGGCGCGCGAGTTGAGCCCGAGCACATCTCCCCCGAGCAGATGCCTGATCTGCCCAGCTTTGCCGAGACCTTCGCCCGTCAGCGCAGCTGGGAGTGGAACTATGGCCATGCCCCGGCCTTCAGTCATCTGCTGGAGGAGCGGTTCAGCTGGGGCGGGGTGGAGCTGCACTTTGATGTGGAGAAGGGAGTTATCACCCGGGCACAGCTCTTCAGCGACACCCTGGAGCCTGCTCCGTTTGATCTGCTGGCGGCCGAGCTGGCGGGTTGCGGCTATCGGCCGGAGGCGGTTGCCGCGCGCTTGCAGCCCTGGCAGGCGGCCTTTCCGCAGCAACAGGTCGAGCTGGCGGAGTTTGCCGAGTGGCTGTTGGCCTCCCTGCGTTGAGGGTGGCGCTGTGCTGATGGCGGCCCGGTAGTGAGGGCTCTGTCAGCCAGGATGCGAGCAAGATCACGAAATATAAAGAGGCGCTTCAAAGGCGCCTTTTTGCCAGCCCTTGTCATGGCTGATACATGACAAAAAGTAGGGTAGGCCATTAGATATTGTCGCTGTCGGCCCCTCTGGCACAGGGGTATAACGGCCGCACATTTGCTGTGCTAATGGTATAAAAATGAGTGACTTAGTTTATCTGAAAGACGAAAGCGTCAATGCCGTCCACCCCGATTTCTCCACCCGTTTCGCCACCGTCAAAGCCAACTTTTTCTCGCGTAATCCCGATCTCTGGCCCGTTTTTCGCGAACCCGGATTTGCCACCCTCAACGAATTTCGGGCCCGTGCTCTGGCGCCTGATGCCCGCCTGAACGTCTGGCCCGATGGCCGTGCCCGCCTTGCCGATCTCTGCGAGACCATGCCGGTGCCCGCCGCTATGCGCACCCCGGGCGAGCCGATGGCCGAGCTGCTGTTTGCCGCCGCCCTGTCGAAGGATTGGGAGAACCCCTCCAGTGTCGAGAACGTCATCACCATGTCGGCGGATCCCGCCATCTACGGCGCCCAGCTGGGCATTCTGGCCAACCCCAATCTGGTCTACTCCGAATATGCCGGGGTGGCCGAGGAGCTGGAGAAGAAGGTGGTGCGCCAGATAGCGCTGCTGGCGGGTTATGATCCCGAGCGGGCCACCGGCATCTTCACCCAGGGGGGGACCTTCTGTAACCTCTACGGCTACCTGCTCGGTATTCGCAAAAGTTTGCCCGAGGCCAAGCACAAGGGGCTCGGCCACTATCAGGACTACCGCATCATCAACTCCCAGGGCGGTCACTACTCCAACATCACCAACCTCTCCCTGCTCGGGGTCGACATCGAGAACAAGACCATCCGCATTCAGGTGGGCGAGAACAACGACATCGATCTCGACCACCTCGAGCGCACCCTGACCGCCTGTTTTGCCCTGAAACATGTGGTGCCCACCATCATGCTGACTATGGGTACCACCGATACTTTCGGGGTGGATCAGGTCAAGCCGGTGTTCGAGCTGCGCAATCGCCTTTGCGAACAGTTCGAGGTGGCGGTCAAGCCGCACATCCACGTCGATGCCGCCATCGGCTGGTCAATGATCTTCTTCCTGGGTTACGACTTCGCCGCCAACCCGCTCGCCATTAACAGCGCGACTCTGGCGGGGATCGAGCGTAACGTGGCGCGCTTTACCGAGCTGAAATATGCCGACTCCTTCACCGTCGACTTCCAGAAATGGGGCTATGTGCCCTACACCTCCAGTTTGGTGATGATCAAGGAGCAGGATGACCTCAAGGCGATGGAGAATGACCCGGAGAACTTCTCTTATTTTGAGCGGGACATTCAGGGCCAGACCCACCTGCAATCCACCATCGAGTGCTCCCGTGGCGCGAGCGGCCTGTTTGGTGCCTATGCGGCGCTCAACTACATGGGGGTCGAGGGGTATCGCACCGTGCTGGCCCACTGCCTGCAAAATGCCAACTACTTCCGCTTCCGGTTAAGTCAGCTCGGCAACGTCAAGCTGGTGGCGCAGGAGAATCAGGGGCCGAGCGTCGGCTTCAAGATCTACAACCCCGAGTGGGTGAGCGATCCGGAGGCCGAGTTTGCCTTCGAGCTGGCTCGCTCCAGCGATCCTGCCTACAAGACGCGCTTGCAGCGCAACACCGACTATCACCGCAGCCTGTTCAAGGGGCGCGGCAAGGTGGGGCTCTACACCAACTGGGTGGAGGCGGTGGCCCACTCCGACTACGACGCCCGCGGTAAATACTCCTACATCGCCGGGGAGAAGGCAGTCTTTATGAACCCCGCCTGCACCCGCGAGCAGATCGACGCCTTTATCGACCATATTCGCGGCTGATGGCGCTCGCCCTGACTGCCGCGCGCGACGTGTGATGGCAAGAGGTGGTTGGGGGGATCTCGCCAGCAGATAAACAAAGGGCAAGCCGATTGGCTTGCCCTTCTGTTTTAACGGTTGTGGCGCTGAGTGTGCGTAAGTCGTGGGGGAGGCCGGGTTCAGAGGGCCAGCAGTTGCTCATTCTCGACAATCTCGCACCCGGCGGGCAGTTTCGAGAGGGCGATCATGGCGCGGGCCACCTGACGGGCCTCGATGGCGCGCCAGCGGGCAAGCTTGCCCACCAGCAGCGGCCGAAATAGCGGGTAGATAGCCTGAAATATCTGCTCCGAACTGCGCGGCGGTTGGCGATCTCCCAGCAGCATGGCGGGGCGCACGATGGCGAGTCGCGGCCAGGATTGGGCCAGCAGGGCCTGCTCCATCTCCCCCTTGGTACGCGGATAGAGGGCCGGGGAGCTGGCGCTGGCTCCCATGCTCGAGACTACGATCAGCCGCTGACAACCGTGGCGACGAGCCAGTTCGGCAAAGGCGAGCACATAGTCAAGGTCGACCCGGCGAAACGCCTCGGCAGAGCCCGCCTCCTTGCGAGTGGTGCCGAGGGCACAGAAGGCGATATCCACCGGACGGGAGAGGGTGACGCTGGCCAGATCATCAAAATTGACCGGCAACCAGTGGTGCGCCTCCTTGCCCGGCTTGCGACAGAGCAGGGTCAGTTCATGTTCGGCAGGCAGTTGCTGCACCAGTTCGCGACCGATCAGGCCGCTGGCTCCGGCAATCAGGATCCGGCTCATGAGGTTTCTCCCTGTGTCATTCGATGGTGTTGATGCAATGGTGACTGCTCATCAGCATCAGGCAATTTGCGGGTAGCTGCAATGGGGGAGATGACACTGCATCGCCTGACAGGATAAGGGGCAGGATACATAGCGCGGGGGCTGGATAAAACAAAACCGGCGCGAGGCCGGTTTTGCGGGATATCAGAGCGGGGTATTGAAGGCCGCTGGCAGCGGGAAGTCACCCGTCACCGTGGTGAGTCTGTCATTGGCGAAGGTGACGGTGAGCTCTTTACGCTCCTTGTCGCCGTGGCCTGGCTGGAATTCATAGAGGTAGTACCAGCTGTTGGGGTCAAAGCCGTCGCGCAGCATGGGGCTGCCCAGCACATAGCTGACCTGCTCGCGGGTCATGCCCTGGCGCAGTTTGTCGACCTGTTTTTGTTCCACATAGTTGCCCTGGGGAATATCAATGCGATAGACCAGGCTGCAACCGGAGAGGGTGAGGGCGGTCAAAGCCGCGGCAATCAGGTGTTTCATCCGCATATCGAGTTCAGATCATCCATACAGTCTTTTTGGCTCGGCAAATCATACCGACTCCCTCCACGGAAGTAAAAAGCCATTGATCCATCAGCCAATAAAAAGGGCCGCAGTGCGACCCTTATTGGCAATCACGCAACCATTACATGGCGGCGCGGAAGATGGCGACGATCTCTTCGTGGCTCGCCTGTTTCGGGTTGGTGAAGCCGCAGGCATCTTTCAGGGCGTTGCTGGCCAGGGTATCGAAGTCGTCGGCCTTGACACCCAACTGCTCCAGACCGGCCGGGATCTTCACATCCAGCGCCAGCTGCTTGATGGCTGCGATGGCGGCGGCGGCACCCTGCTCGTCGTTCATGGCGCTCACGTCCACACCCATGTAGCGGGCCACATCTTTCAGGCGGGCAGCGCTTACCTGGGCATTGTAAGTCTGAACGTGGGGCAGCAGCACGGCGTTGCAGACACCGTGGGGCAGATCGTAGAAACCGCCCAGCTGGTGAGCCATGGCGTGTACGTAGCCGAGGCTTGCGTTGTTGAAGGCCATACCGGCCAGGAACTGGGCATAGGCCATCTGCTCACGGGCGTGCAGATCATCGCCGTGGTTGACGGCGGTGCGCAGGTGCTTGGCAATCAGCTCGATGGCCATGATGGCGCTGGCATCGGTCACCGGGGTGGCGATGGTGGAGACATAGGCCTCGATGGCGTGGGTCAGGGCATCCATACCGGTGGCGGCGGTCAGACCGGCTGGCTTGGCCAGCATCAGCTCGGGATCGTTGACCGACATCAGCGGGGTAACGTGCTTGTCGATGATGGCCATTTTCACGTGGCGCGCTTCGTCGGTGATGATGCAAAAACGGGTCATCTCGGAGGCGGTACCGGCGGTGGTGTTGATGGCGATAAGCGGCAGTTGCGGCTTGGCGGAGCGATCCACCCCTTCGTAATCCTTGATGCTGCCCCCGTTGGCGGCGACCAGGGCGATGCCCTTGGCACAGTCGTGGGGCGAACCGCCACCCAGCGAGATGACACAGTCGCAGCCGTTGGCCTTGATCATCGCCAGACCTGATTCGACGTTGGTCATGGTGGGGTTTGGCTTGGTTTCATCGAAAACTACGCTTTCAATGCCATGTTCAGCCAGCAGGGTGGTGAGCTTGGCAACCACGCCGATCTGGTTGAGGATCTTGTCGGTGACGATCAGCGCCTTGCGATAGCCGTAACCCTTGATATCGGCCGCCGCTTCTTGCAGACAGCCGGCACCCATCAGGTTGATTGCAGGAATATAGAACTTGAATGTAGCCATGATGGACTCCCTATAGTTAGCCATTAAGTGGTAATTGGCGGCTAAGCTACCATCATGGGAGGGAGACAAAAGCATCTTGTTTACAAGTTATGGGGCCGATCACGAGTCCTTAATTAAGCGCTGTCACAGGCTTGACTTTCGCTGTTCCAATCAGTCTGCAATAAAAACGTTTGTTAATTATTTCATAGGGTTAGCAAACGTTTCGTACGAAATTATGGACTGTCAATGCATGGAAGTGTGAGGCGCTTCAAGGAATTGGAAAGCGCTTTCGACCATAGTTGGCGCCTCCCCAGAGAGGGGTAAAGGCTTGAAAGTATCATAAAGAATCATCTTATATTTGCGCCCTGACCATGCTGGCAGGGGGCAACCAGGAGTCCACTATGTCTGATGTATTTCACTTGGGTTTGAAGAAAGCGGATCTGCAAGGCGCCACCCTGGCGATCGTCCCCGGGGACCCCGAGCGTGTCAAGCGTATCGCAGAGATGCTGGATAACCCGGTGCGTCTGGCCAGTCATCGTGAGTTCACTTCCTGGCGTGGCGAGATGGACGGCAAGGCCGTGATCATCTGCTCTACCGGTATCGGTGGCCCATCCACCTCCATTGCGGTAGAAGAGCTGGCCCAACTGGGTATCAACACCTTCCTGCGTATCGGTACCACCGGTGCCATTCAGCCGCACCTGAACGTGGGTGACGTGATCGTCACTACCGGTTCTGTGCGCCTCGACGGTGCCAGCCTGCACTTCGCACCGATGGAGTTCCCGGCTGTGGCCGACTACGAGTGCACCTCCGCACTGGTCGAGACTGCCAAAGAGATGGGCTCCAAGCTGCACATCGGTGTGACTGCCTCTTCCGATACCTTCTACCCGGGTCAGGAGCGTTACGACACCGTCTCCGGCCGCGTAGTGCGCCGTTTCCAGGGTTCCATGAAAGAGTGGCAAGCCATGGGCGTGCTGAACTATGAGATGGAATCCGCAACCCTGCTGACCATGTGCTCCAGCCAGGGCCTGCGTGCCGGTATGGTGGCTGGCGTTATCGTCAACCGTACCCAGCAGGAAATCCCGAACGCCGAAACCATGGCGAAAACCGAATCTGATGCCATCAAGATCGTACTGGGCGCTGCCCGCAAGCTGATCTGATAGCACCACCACGAGTGGGGGGTGGGGGCCGTTGCGAAAGCGCGGCCCCTATCTTTATCCGCCGTTTGCCCCTTTTTCTCTCCCGTCACCTCTTTCACTGATCCCGCCGCACTCGTGCTTACAGCCTCGACTCATTGCCCCTAAAAAGGCGCCGCACAGCGGATCTGCATCGGCTCGCCGCTCACTGGGTGGGCAAAATCCAGCTCGCTGGCATGCAACATCAGCCGCGGGGCTTGTTCGCAACCCGGTTGCAGCAGACCGCCATAGAGATCGCAGCCGAGGATGGGGTACCCCAGCAGTTGGCTGTGGATGCGCAACTGATGAGTGCGGCCGGTCTCCGGCACCAGTCGTACCCGGGTCAGGGGCACGGTTTGCCCCTGCATCTGCTGCGTCAGCCGCTCAATCACCTGATAGCGGGAGCGGGCGGGTTTGCCGCTGGTGACGCAGATCTTCATCAGCGGGAAGATGGCCGGATCCTTGGCGATAGGGGCGTCGATCACCCCCTCATCGTCAGCCAGATGGCCACAGAGCAGGGCGCTGTAGGCTTTGCTCACCGCACGCTGGCTGAACTGTTGGCAGAGCAGGGCGTTGATGGCCTTGTTTCTGGCGACCACCATGAGACCTGAGGTGCCAAAATCGAGGCGATGCACCAGGGTGCAGCCGGGGTAATCCTGCACCAGCCGATGGTGGACCGAGTCGAGATTCTGCGGATTCTTGCCAGAGAGGCTCAGCAGGCCGCTCGGCTTGTTGATCAGCAGCAGATGCTCATCCTCAAACAGGATCTCGATGGCAGCGCTGCAGGGCGGGGCGATAAAGGTGTCGACGATAACAGACATAGGGCACACGGACTGAAAACGGGGGGCGATCATACCCGAACCGGCATGGCCGGGCGAATGGGCAGTGTGCTGCCTCGGGAAATGAATGGGATGATGCTACCCAACCCGTTGATAGTGACCCGCTTTGATCGCACGACGGTGTGAAGTGCAAGTCGCTCTGGTCACCCACAAGGCCCTGTTTTGTGACCCCTTCCCGAGTTCATCCGACGCTTGCTTGTTAAGGTATGGCTCCCTGCTATGTTGTAAGGACCCTTTCCATGGCTCTGCCCGTTATTCTCGATTGTGATCCCGGCCACGACGACGCCATCGCCCTTATTCTGGCGCTGGCCAGCCCCGAACTTGACGTGCTGGCGGTCACCACCAGCGCGGGCAACCAGACGCCAGACAAGACCCTCAACAATGCCCTGCGCATCCTCACCCTGCTGGGGCGGGACGATATTCCGGTGGCGGCGGGGGCGCCGAAACCGCTGGCCCGCGAGCTGATTATCGCCGACAACGTTCACGGTGAGTCGGGGCTCGATGGTCCCACACTGCCGGATCCCGCCTTTGCACCACAGGCCATGACGGGGCTCGAATTGATGGCCAAGTGCCTGCGCGAGAGCCCGGCGCCCGTGACCCTGGTGCCGACCGGGCCGCTCACCAATATCGCCCTGCTGCTGGTGGCCCACCCGGAGCTCAAACCAAACATTGCCCGCATCGTATTGATGGGGGGCGCAGCGGGGACGGGCAACTGGACCCCGGCGGCGGAATTCAATATTTATGTCGATCCGGAAGCGGCCGATATGGTCTTCAAGTCAGGTATTCCCATCACCATGTGCGGCCTTGATGTGACCCATGAGGCGCAGGTGATGGATGAGGATATCGAGCGGGTGCGCGCCATCACTAATCCGGTGGCCCGGTGTGTGGCCGGTCTGCTCGACTTTTTCATGATCTACCATAGGGATCCCAAGTGGGGATTTGCTGGTGCACCGCTGCACGACCCCTGTACCATTGCCTGGTTGCTGGCTCCCGAACTGTTCCACGGGGTCGAGTGCCGGGTCGATATCGAGACCAGAGGGGAGCATACCCTGGGGATGACGGTGGTGGATCGTTACGGTCTCACTGGCAAGCCAGCCAATGCACTGGTGCTGCTGGGGCTGGATCGTCCGGGCTTTATCGAGCTGCTAGTTACACGGTTGCGGGCGTTTGACTGAGCGCCGGTTCACTTTTGCAAGAAGGGGCGGGGAATGTGGAAGAGAGGGTTGGCACTGTTGGCCGGGTTGCAACTGACGGGCTGTGCGACGCCATTCGAGCGGATGTGGCAGGGGTTGGCGACCTGTGAGTTTAACAACCTCTATATCGACAGCGAGACGGGGCGGCCAGCCAATCTGCAGCTCAATAACTACACCCCCTACAAGGTGAGCGACGGCTTTGCCTGGTACAAGGTGCACGAGGAGTTGCACGGTTTGCCGGTGGTCGGCTTTATCGTGCCCGCCGCCAGCTTTGAAGTGCATGCCCTGTTTGTCGATACACCCATCGCCAACGCCCGCCGGTTGGCCCACAACGCCTACGGCAGCGAGTTTGGCGACGAGCAGAAGCACGACGAGGGTGTGGCGCCCCTGCTGCTGCGCGACCCCAACAACCCCAAGCGATCCATTATCGATTGCACCAAGGGGGAGTCCGACGAGGAGCTGGAGGATTCGGCCATGCCTGAGTAGGGCTGCCAATCATCCTATCCCCGGTTACCCTGGTGGCATTGAAATGTGCGGCCGGAAAAAGAGGGGCCGCCTTGTCAGATGCTCCCTATTACGCTGTGTTTATCTTTGTGGTTCTGAACGAGATACGCTTTCATCTTTCCTGATGTACATCAGATGACGATTGTAAAACTCATTTCCAACACCGCCATGTTGCAGTGCTTTTTTGTATATTGAAGCAACAAAAATATCTGCGAGGCTAAAGCTGTTTCCAATAGCAAAACCAGATTCGTTACAAATGGTTGAGCTTAATTTATCAAGGCACGTCATTATCCAGCGCTCTCTCAGCTTCCGCTTGGATGTCTCATCGAGATCAGGCCGAAAAAATGTCAGCGTAGTCCTGTTTTGAAGGGAGTGAATAGTGGCATTGACGTATTCACAAACTCTGCGAATGGCTGCTTTTTCGTTGAGGTTTTTACCCAGTACAGGGTTGGCAGCAAACCTCTCCTCGAGATATTCGGCGATAGCCATTGATTCTGAAAGAATGAAACCATCGACCGACAAGGATGGCACATAGCCGAAGGGATTAATTAACAGATATGTTGTAGTCAGTTCTGACGCGCTAACCTCGAGCCGTTTGTATTGGATGCGTTTGAAGTGAGTACCCATTCTACTCTTTCTGAGCTGTTGGAACCTTGCGCACTGTAAAGTAAAACGTCCATATTATCCTCAACAGTTAGAACGGCCGCCGAGTAGGCCAACTACTCAACATTAACTTCAGTTGCGTCATTTTTGAGCTCGGTGTTTTCCTGCTAATAGACAACACCATATCCTGACACACAAATTTATTATTTTTGTTATAGGGATGTGTTACCAAAAACCATTTAATTGGGAATGGTGCACATCAGTACTTCGTGAAAAAGACGAAAAGTTTAGCCATTTAATATCAATAGATGACATTGCATATTTTCGTGCCAAGTGACTTGTTTGCACCTTCTTTGGCTGGCGCATCTTGAAACTTGTTCCCAGGTTCAGGGATAGCCCAGCGTCTCCTTGATAAGAGGCAGCTGAGCCTTGATCCATGCCGGGTTGATGGGGCCCCAGTCGCTGATGCGGTAGTGCCCCTGCAGGTGGCGAGCCCCCTCGGTCTGCTCGAAGGCGCAGCTGATATCGAGTTCGGCCAGCGCGCTCAGGGTATCCTGCGCGGTGCGGCGTGGCATGCCGGTCGCCTCCATGATGGCGGGTACCGTATCCGTGCCCTGGCTGATCAGCCAGGCCACGTAGAGCCGCCGGTAGAAACTGGTGCGGGTCTTGCTCGGTTCACTCATTGCTCGTCCTCAAGGCGATCGAAGTAGCGCCAGGTTGCAATGGTGGCTTTGCCCATCACCAGTGCCCAGATACCGAACCAGAACCAGCGGAAGAAGCTCCATGTGGAGGCATCAGGCTCGGTGCTCTCGATTTTTGTGACATTGGGGAACAGGGAGAGCATGTTCACCCGCCAGCCGTAGGAGGTGATGATGGCCAGACGCTTCTCGAACTCCATCGACTTGGCTTTGGCCTGCACGTCCGCGGCATTGAACTTGAAATAAGGCGGCCAGCCCCACTCGGTATCCTCATTGCGGAACACCCGGATATTCTCGCCGGGGCGCTCGGTATAGATGTAGTAGACATCGGTAGTGGGGCCGTCAGCGGGGTTCTTCTGGCTGATGGGACCGTCCTTGTCGGTCCGCTTCACCTCGACCCCGGTAATGGTGGCAATGGTGTGCTCCGGCAGGTAGAAGTCGAGCCAGGTGGCGGAAATGAGGGCGATGAGCCCCAAAGCAATAAAGGCGGGTTTCTTGAATCTCAGGCTCATGGTGTTCTCACGTGAGGGGGAGTAACGTGCCTCTACCATACCGATATTTGACAGGGCAGCCCAGCCCCTTATGGCACCAACGGCCAAAAAATGGCGTTTAAAACAGAGACAAAGCCATTGCTCCATCAACAAGAAAGGCCCCTGCGGGCCTTTTTGTCTGGTTCACTTTGTGCGCTTACAGCTGGAATTGGGCCAGTTGCTTGCGTTGCTGCTCGGCGAGCTGGGAGAGTTCGTTGCTGGCACTGGCGCTCTGGCTGATGCCGGCGGAGCTCTGGCTCACGATCTCGTGAATATTGGTGATGTTGCGGTTGATGTCGGCGGTAACGCAGGACTGCTCCTCGGCGGCGGTGGCGACCTGGGCGTTGGCGTCGTTGATCTGGCGCACGGCACCGGTAATGCCGCTTAGCAGATCCTGCACCTGAGCGGACAAGCGCTGGTTATGGCTGAGGATCTCCAGAGTCTCCTGCACGCCGTTGTTGGCGGATTGGGACTGGCTCTGCAGCCGCTCGATGATGACCTGGATCTCCTTGGTGGAGTTCTGGGTGCGGGCGGCCAGCAGCCGCACTTCATCGGCGACGACCGCAAAGCCGCGGCCAGTCTCGCCGGCACGGGCTGCTTCAATGGCGGCATTGAGCGCCAGCAGGTTGGTCTGCTCGGAGATGCCCTGGATCACCTCAATCACCTTGCCGATCTGCTCGGATTGAGATTTCAGTTGGGCCACCACGGCGGCGGCATCTTCCAGGCTGCCCGCCATGCGGCTGTTGGCCCGCATGCTTTCGGCAAAGAGGGTAAGCCCCTGTTCGACCCGAGCGTTGGCACTCCGTGCCAGCTCATCGGCCACGGCGGCATTCTGGTTGACGTTGTCGGCCGTGCTGGAGAGCTCGGTGACCGCCGAGGCAACCTGTTCAATCTCGTTGCGCTGCTGCTGGGCATTGGCTTCGGACTGACTCATGAAGGTTGCCAGTTCGGTAGCCGAAGCGGCGACATTACCACTGATCCCCACCAGAGTGTGGACGGTCTGGCTGAGCTGCACAGTGGTCTGGTTGATATCCTTGGCCAACCGGGTCAGTTCATTGTTCCCCTCTTCACGGGCCCGTACATTGAGACGGCCCTGGGCGATGGCGCGCATCACCTCTTGCAGATGACCGATGGGACGAACAACCACGCCAGATAACCACCAGCCCAGTACCAGCACAGCCAGCAGGCTGAGGGCCAGCATGGTAATGGTGCTCTTCATGACGCTCTGGTAGTTGCTGTTTTGATAAGCCAGCTCATTGGCCATCCCGACATTGACCTGATTGGAGAGGGCATCAATGGACTGGATCAGGGCCCCGCCCAGCGCGCGGTAACGTTCACGGGCGGCGCTGCCATCGGCCGGGTTGCCCTGGTTGCTGAACTCCTGGTGCAGCAGCGGGATCATGGTGGTGCGGCTGTAATCCAGATAGGCGCGCAGGTTGTTTTGCAACGCCGCGACTTCATCCTGGGTATCAGGCAGGGTGAGCTGGGGCAGGTAGCTGGTGACCTTGCTTTCGGCATCATTCAGCGCCTGTGGCAGCGCTTCCAGCCGCTTCGCATCATACAAGCTGTAGATCGCACTGGCCCGCATGGACCAGATAGCATTGATCAGCTTGGCTGTTTCATCTTTGCGGTTGGCGATGGCCTGGCTGGTCTTGCTCATGCCATCTATCGCGGTATCGAGCCGGTTGCTGGCAACCGCCAGCATGATAAACAGCAACAGGGTGGCAAGCAGCAGAGGGACTAGCACCTGGATCCGGATGGATAGTTTATTTAGCATCTGTGACATATGTGTTCTCTAGTCTGTGTGGGGGGAATCTTCGGTATATCAGTCATATTGTTATTATTTGTTTATTAATCTGATTTTGCCGTGATTTATACGGTGTGTTTGTCGCTGTACACAGAGGTTGGTAAAAGCCGCCTCTTTCTGACTTGTGTTCGTGACGTCAGCGGGGCAACATCCATCTTTTATCTGAAGGAGAGTGTGCGTGCCCCACTGGATCGATCCGGCCATTCTGGCTCTGTTTATTCCAACCTTTTTCTTCGTCTCGGTGACCCCCGGCATGTGCATGACCCTGTCGATGACCCTGGGGATGAGTCTCGGCGTGCGCCGCACCCTGCATATGATGTGGGGGGAGCTGATCGGGGTTGGACTGGTTTCGGTGCTGTCGGTGATCGGGGTGGCTGCCATCATGCTCAACTATCCGGGGATCTTCGCCGCCTTCAAATATGTCGTGGGGGCTTATCTCATCTGGCTCGGTATCCAGATGTGGCAGGCCAAAGGGAAGATGGCCATTCCGGCGGATCTCGCGGCCGGGCAGCAGACCAGCCCTATGGGACTGGCGCTACAGGGGTTTCTGACTGCCATCGCCAACCCCAAGGGGTGGGCCTTCATGATCTCCTTGCTGCCCCCCTTTATCTCTGCCGACATGCCGATGGCGCCGCAGATCACCGCGCTGGTAGCGCTTATTCTGGTCATCGAGTTCTCCTGCCTGCTGCTCTATGCCAGCGGTGGCCGTACTCTGCGCCACTTCCTTGCCAAGAGCGGCAACGTCACCTTGATGAATCGTATCGCTGGCACTCTGATGCTGGGGGTTGGGGTCTGGCTGGCGCTGGGATAAGCCAGAGGGGATAGAAAGAAAAATGCCACCGGTCGGTGGCATTTTTTATGGGAGAGAAGTGGCTCAGCGGGGTTTGAAGCGCTCTACCCAGGGGTTGGCGGTGAGGCCATGCAGGATGACGCTCAATATGATGGTGCAGAGCACGGTGGCGATGATGGGGCGCTGGCCGATAAGGGCCGGCTCGTTTTGCAGCACCATCACCGCAAAGACGATGCTGGCAAGGCCCCGCGGCCCGAACCAGCCGATAAAGAGCTTGAGTTCGGGTTTGAGGCCGGTGCCGATAAGGCTGAGCCAGACCGGCACCATCCGCAGCAGAGTGAGGCTGGCAATGGCATAGAGCCAGTATTGCCAGTGCAGCAGCTCCGGCAGGATGGGCATCAGGGTGGCGCCAAACACCATCCAGATCACCACTGAGAGCAGGTCGCCGTAGCCTTCGCAGCTATCCATATAGGCGTGCTTGTGCTCGCCGAGCCGGTGGCCGATAAAGAGACCGCCGACAAAGGCGGCGATAAAACCGCTGCCCCCCAGACTCTGGGCCAGGGCAAAGCAGAGCAGCGCCAGTCCCGGCATGGTGAGCTGACGCCAGAGTGGCAGTTGCCAGCCGTTGAGATAGGAGATTTTCAGCAGCCGGATGGTGAGGCTGGTCAGCACAAAGGCGACCAAGAGGCCAATGCCGATCTCCTCCAGCATCAGGGTGATGGCCAGGGTGGCGGTGCCTGCGTGCTGTTCGGTGGGGGCGATAAGGGCCAGCAGCAGAAGCAGCACCGGCACGCAGATGCCGTCGTTGAGGCCGCTCTCCTGATTGAGCCCTTCACGCAGCGGTGCCGGCACCGCGGGGTTGCTTACCACCGCCTTGCCGAGCGCCGCATCTGTGGGGGCAAGAATGGTGGAGAGGATGGCCATCTCCAGCAGCGGCAAGTCGGGGAAGATCCAGTGACCAAACAGGGCGCCACAGAGCAGGGTGAGGGGCAGACCAATCAGCAGCAACCGGATGGGGAGTTGCCGGTTGGCCAGCAATACCTGCCAGTTGGTGTTGGCGGCATCGTTGAACAGCACTATGACCAGGGTCAGCTCGGCCAGCAGTTTGATGCCGTCACTGTCGATAGAAAGAGAGAGCAGCTCGAGCCCGCCGGGTCCCAGCAGCCAGCCGGTCAGCAGAAACAGCAGGGGACCGTTGACCAGTTTTGACTCGAAGCGCCCCGCGATCAGGCTGTAGATCAGCAAGAAGGCGGCGATCACCGCCAGATTCTGGTAAAGCAGGTGTGTATCCATACAACCTCCTTCCTGCCCCGCGGGGCGGTTTAATCGGTCAGGCAGTCGGGGTCAAACACATACTCCCCATCCAGCCAGCGCACGATTTCGTCGACGCAGGATTGGTCGCGAAACGGTAGGTAGCGCGCCTTGAGGGCGACAATCTGCTCGGGGGTGAGTTGGGCCAGCCCCAGATCCTGAAACAGCGGCAGGTCGGCCTCGATCATCGCCGATATCTGCGGGCCGCAGGTGGCGTTGAGGGCGGCGTGCAGCGCCTTGTCAGGGTCGTACTGCTTGCCGAGCCGGTAGCTCATCGGCAGGGTGGCGAGGGGCAGGGCGGAGAGCGCCGCCTGCTTCATCGGGTTGATCGCGTGGCCGGAGACCAGCTCCGCCAGCTCGGCGGGGCGGTTCTCGAAGGCGCGCAGGTGCAGGTAGCTGCTCGCTTTGCTGCCATCGTTGACCGGGTAGTTGTCCCACAGGAAGGGCTTGCGGCCGAGCAGTTCGGTCACCTGCTTGAGGTGCGCAGCCGGATACTCGCTGGAGCAGACCTTGGGGCCTGTCCAGAAGATCTCGAAACGGCGGTCGAGCTGTTCGCCAAGCTCCTCCAGATAGCGGGGAGGCATGGCGCCGAACACCTTCTCCAGCACTGGATCGGTCGAGTAGTAGCTGGGGCAGAAGATGAGTCGGCTCGCCTTGCTGTGGGCCGCGATGTCGTGGGCGATGGTGAGCTGGTGACGGGCCAGGTCCGGGGTATCCCCCTTCATGTCGTCAAACAGCACCGCCAGAATGTCGGGCTGGAGCATCTCGTCGATAAGGCGCACTTTTTCGAGCAGCGCCGGGCGTTTGCGATCGTAGTCGTGATGCGCCCCCATGGGGCTTAAGCCCACCCCGAAGGCGAGCCCGTTGGCGCGGCACTGGCGCGCCAACTCGGCGAGATCCGCCAGCTGCTGCTCGGGCCAGGGGAG
The DNA here is from genome assembly GCF_000764645.1 of Aeromonas finlandensis. Taxonomy (GTDB): domain Bacteria; phylum Pseudomonadota; class Gammaproteobacteria; order Enterobacterales; family Aeromonadaceae; genus Aeromonas; species Aeromonas finlandensis. The sequence goes on along the minus strand of NZ_JRGK01000347.1, from coordinate 2,172 downwards.
GGCCCAGTGCTTGCGCAGATAGCCATCCTCTTTCGGGGCGTAGATATAGAAGCCGTAACCGTGGCGCGGCAGCCACTGGGCGTAGCGGGCGCGGGCCTGCCAGCTCCATCCCTTGCCAAAAAAGCCTTCAATGACCCCCAGATTGGCAGCGGGGGGCAGGGGGCCGGACAGCAAACTTTGATATGGCATAACTCTCTCCCTTCTCGCTTGGGGACTTGATACGGGACGGTCCGTCAGACCGGGTCCTCTTCCTGAAAGCGCACCCCGATCTTGCTCGGCACGCTCTCGTCCATTTCGGCCACGGTCCAGATCAGGCCCTGCCACTCGATGTTGTCACCGACCACCAGATTATCGCCCAACTGGCTGGCAATAAAATCGCCCAGTGTCTGATCCGCCACCTCGCTCACATCCAGCCCGTAGAGGGGGGCGAGATCCGCCAGCCGCGCCGCCGCCTCCAGCAGGAAGTCACCGAAGAAGCGGGGGCCGAGATCCTGCTCCGGCGCCTGACTGAACAGCTGGCCGAGAGCGGGGAGGTCGCGCTCGTGACCGATCACGCAGAGGATGTCATCGGCCTGCAGGCAGGTACTGCCCGAGGGGTGGAGCAGCTCGCGGCCGCGAAACAGGGCGCAGATCCGGGTGCCGGTGGGCATCTGCAGATCCCGCAGTGGCGAGCCGATGCACCACTTCTCTTCTCCCAGCTGGTAGACGAAGGTCTCCCACTGGCTGTCGAGATCGATCTCGAGCCCGGAGCGGTTGATGGGCGATGGCGGTGCTGGTACCTCTACCCGCGCCAGTTTTGAGGCCAGCGGCAGGGAGCTGCCCTGCAAAATCAGCGAGACCAGCACCACGAAGAAGGCGACGTTGAAGTAGAGCTGGGCGTTGGGCAGCCCCGCCATCATGGGGAACACCGCCAGAATGATCGGCACCGCGCCGCGCAGGCCAACCCAGGAGATAAACCAGCGCTCGCGGGGGGCGAAGTTCTTGAACGGCAGCAGCCCGATCCAGACCGAGACGGGGCGGGCAAACAGGATCATCCAGGCCGCCAGCGCCAGCGCGGGCAGGGCGATGGGCAGCAGTTTATGGGGGGAGGCGAGCAGCCCCAGCACCAGAAACATGCCGATTTGGCTGAGCCAGGTCAGACCGTCCAGCACCGACAGGGTGGTGCTGCGGCTGCGCAGGGAGAGGTTGCCGAGCAACAGACCGGTCAGATAGATGGCGAGGATGCCGCTGCCACCCACCGCCGTGGTGAGGGCGAAGATGAGCAGGCCGCCGCTGACGGTGAGCAGCGGATAGAGCCCCGGCGCCAGACGGGCGCTGTTGATGAGGCGCCACAGCAGCCAGCCGCCGCCAAGGCCAATCCCGGCGCCAAGGCCGAACTGCTTGACCAGTTGCAGCAGAAGGAAGCCCGCATCCAGCCCCTGCTGGGCGGTGGCGAGCACCTCAATCAGGGTGACGGTGAGAAACACCGCCATGGGGTCGTTGCTGCCTGACTCTATCTCCAGAGTGGCGCTCACCCGCTCGTTGAGGCTGCGCCCGCCCAGCAGGGAGAAGACCGCCGCCGCATCGGTGGAGCCGACGATGGCGCCGATCAGCATCCCCTGCATCAGGTTGAGATCAAACAGCCAGGCGGCGGCCAGACCCGTCAGGCCGGTGGTGATGGCCACCCCGACCGTCGCCAGCGACAAGGCAGGCCAGAGGGCGACACGGAACGAGGAGACCCGGGTGCGCATGCCGCCGTCGAGCAGAATGATGGCAAGCGCCAGGTTGCCCACCAGATAGGCGATGGAGTAGTCGGCGAAGTGAATACCACCGGGGCCATCCTCACCGGCCAGCATGCCGACGGCGAGGAAGATAACCAGAATGGGAATACCGAGGCGGGAAGAGAGGGCGCTCAACAGTACGCTGGCTCCCACCAACAGGGCAGCGACAAAAAAGAAACTGTTGATGGTAGCGGCATCCAAGGGCGAACTCCTTCCTGGTAATGTGCAAAGTAGGCACATTATATGCAGTTAGGCCCCCCTTGTGTGGCTTATTTGTGCATCAATTTGCACTTTCTTACATTTTTCATCCCTTTTTACACACGGCAGCGCCATATTCTGGCTGTGACGGGGTTAACGAAAGCGGAGTCAAAGGAGCGTCGATTTCAGGATGCGCAGTGATGAGGTAGTGGGG
>NZ_JRGK01000346.1 GCF_000764645.1 Aeromonas finlandensis | reverse complement strand
CCCAGCGGATTATCGGGAGGATAAACGGCGCCAGATCGGGTGTGCTTTACCCGCGAGTAAACCCGCGTTTGGAGGGAGAAAATCCGTGTAAACGAGCCCTGAAAGGGCCAATACAGAATGCGAATATACCCATACGAGGAATTCCGGGTACGGCAGTTGTTTGGTTTTACTATCAAGTCTTCCAGACATCATTAAGGAAAACAGAACAAAAATATGCCCTATATTGACCAATTTATTGAGCCAAAGCGGGTTTTTAGGCCCTGCCCCTTCAGTTTTCTATCCCTCCGGTTAATATGACTCATTTTGCATGCGAGTATTTAATATAACGTTTCATATATGATACTGCTTTTTGAAGATTGTATTTTTATTTATAATTATTAGTGCAGAATTTAAATTTCTTATCTTATGGGGATTTACTGATGGATTTATACACAAATAGAATATCAAAAAAAGATTTTATAAAACCTGCAATTATGAAATATGTTGAAGATGGAATGGATCTTTTCATTGCATCAGCCTTCTTCACAGAATCAGATGTAGTTGATGAACTTCTTGCTAAAG
>NZ_JRGK01000345.1 GCF_000764645.1 Aeromonas finlandensis | reverse complement strand
GCACATTGCTTGCTTTTGGGCCGTCATCCTCGAAGCGGAACACACCATTGGCACCCAGGTCCACAGATGCACTGGCCCGGTCGCCATCGGCGTCGGTCACGGTCTGCACCAATGTCAGCACGCCCTGACCCACGCTCAGCGCCACGCTGTCATCCGCACTGGTGGTGTTGCCATGCCAGACGTTGTCCAGCAGGGCCAGCGTCACTTCCCCGGTGGTCGGGTTGATGGTCAGAGTAAAGTAGTCCACCCCACCGGCGCTGCCGGTGATGACGTTGCCCACCTGATTGAGCTCAATGGCCGCACCCTTGCCGTTGGCGGCCAGCGGGTCGACCGCATACAGGCCGCTCGCCACGTTGCTGCCGGTCAGCGCCAGGCTATAACCGATGCTACCCGCCCCATCCGCCCCGAAGACCGGTGCGAACTGGGCCTGCACATTGGCCGCGCTCAGGCTGACACTGGCCACCCCGTCGCTGCCCACACCACCCAGACTTGCCAAACTCTCGTCCACAGTTGCACCAAGACGCGGTGCTTCCACCGCCAGCCCGGCACGCGGACCGTCATCCTCGAAGCGGAACACACCATTGGCCCCGAGGTCCACAGACGCACTG
>NZ_JRGK01000344.1 GCF_000764645.1 Aeromonas finlandensis | reverse complement strand
TCGGGGTAGCCAAGGTGATTGGCGGCCAGTACAGCGTGCTGGCTACCGATATCTATCGACAGGTGATCGGGATGCAGAACTTCTCGCTGGGCGCCGTTGCCAGCGTCACCCTGCTGCTGCCGGCACTGTTGAGCTTTGCGCTGGAACACAGGGTACGCAGCAAGATGCAGGAGCAGAGCAGCATCAAGGCGGTGCCCTATAGCCCCACGCCCCATCGGCTGCGGGATCTGCTGGCGCTCGGCTGGTGCACCCTCTGGGCCCTGCTGTTTCTGGCGCTGGTCGGGATGGCGGTTTACGGCTCGCTGGTACAGTTCTGGCCCTACAACCTCGCTCTGACGCTGGATCACTACGCCTTTGACAGCAACAGCGTCTATGGCTGGCAGCCCTTTACCAACACCTTGCAGCTGGGCCTCTATACCGCGCTTATCGGCACCGTGCTGGTGATGGTGCTGGCCTGGGCGCAGGAGAAGGGACGCCACTTCGCGCCGCTGCGCCAGCTGCTGCATCTGCTCGCCATGCTGTCGCTGGCGGTACCCGGCATGGTGCTGGGGCTGGGTTACATCTTCTTTTTCAACGGCAATCCGCTCTTTGGCAGCCTCTATGGCACTCTGCCGCTGATGGTGCTCTCCTGCGTCATCCACTACTACACGGTGGGCCATATGACGGCGCTGACCAGCCTCAAGCAGTTGCCAAAAGAGCTGGAGCTGGTAGCCATCTCATTGCGCATTCCACTCTGGAAGGCGTTCTGGCGAATCACCCTGCCCGCCTCCCTGCCAGCGCTCTTGGAAATCTTTATCTATCTGTTCGTCAACGCCATGACCACCACCTCGGCGGTGATCTTCCTCTATTCGAGCGACAGCGTGCTCGCCTCCATCGCCGTGCTGAACATGGAGGATTCCGGCGATACCGCCGCGGCCGCCGCCATGGCCACCCTGATCCTGCTG
>NZ_JRGK01000343.1 GCF_000764645.1 Aeromonas finlandensis | reverse complement strand
GGTTTTCCCTCATCCCAGAGCGTGACCTCCGTCACGGAAACAAAACAAAGTTTTGCTGTTTCCTCTGGACTCAAACCGCACTCAAACCACCGAAAAATAAAGTTTTTTGTTATATCCCTGCGCATTATTCGTGTACCGCTCGAATCTGACAACATTGTCAGGACGCACGGTAACGGCGGATTTAACTTAATCATGAATTATGCGCAGTCATGCCTATAGGCAGAACAAAGGGGCCGGAGGCCCCTGATGCTCAATTCTTCAATGAATCACGAGCTTTGTCCCAAGGAGCCCAAGCAAGCTCGGTTTTTTCTTCACTAAAATCAGCTTCTTTAACAAGGGCTGCCGGATGAAACTCGGCATACAAAGAAGTCAATTGACGTTGTAAAGGATCAAGCCAAATACAACCAACAGAAGGCTCTCTTCCACAAGAATCGTCAACAGTTGTCACCGTCATCAATGGACCGCCACTTTGCAACTGAACTATTTCACCAACTGCAAAATATTCGCGCTGTTGAGTGTCCGGTTCATTGCCAACTCGGCTAAGCGAATGCACAGCAAACTGTTCTATTTGAACGCGTTCTGAAGCAGGACAAAACCATACACATGTGGCTAGTTGCCTTTCCTGATCAACACTATCAATGGTCATATCAAAGCTGCCACTACGCAATACAACCAGTTGACCTGGGGCAATCAAATCGATCCGTTCACTCATTGGTAAATGATCCTTTAGACAGGGCTAACCACACTGGATAGCTGAAAAGATCGTACCAAACACAGAACCCAATAGATACGTGTTGACATGAAATTTATTTAATGATGTCAACAGGTTAGGTGTTGTCATTGATGCCGATAACTAGCTTTATCGGCATCAAAACAGCCGTTCAATTAACACCGGAAGTACCGCTAGAGTCAAAGCCCCAAGGCCGTTGAGCATCCATTTACGAACACGATGAGCAGAAGTTATTTTCAACTTCTCGTAGGTTGAAAAATTTCGGTCTTTCACAAAGCTCCAGCATTGAGCTACTGAAGGATGCAGACCCCAATCAATCTCGGTTGAATCTTCGAAGAGCTCATAATGAACCCCATACTCCTGTGAGTATGAAAATAGAGAGGAGCGCATCCTCTGGGTTCGCTCCTTGTATTCGTCAAGCGAAATTGGACACGGAAGATCGTACAACGACACGAACTCAGGCTGAAAAAAACGCATATGCATCCCCTGCTCTGTTTATGAACAAATCAATTCTATCAATTAGAAAAAACCCTTGAAAATCAATGTGATTGTTGACATATCAGCGTTGATTCAAGAGAGCACAGTGTCAACATATAGAACAAGTAAGAGATAACACCCCTCCCCCGTGGATTGTGTGAGCATGGTTGTCTGGGAATTCCCCCGTATTACTACCCGGGGGGCTTGAACAGCAGCAGCCCGAAAAGATGCACTGACAGGGTGTAAGAGCTTGGCATCGGCTTGTGGATTAGGAAGTTACCAACCCAGCCCCATCACCTCCCGCTGGTCGCCTGGACTGGGGCATTAAAGATCGGTTTGGCAGTAGCCAACCCTCCCCCTTAATGATCACGGTACATTGTTGTGACTTGAAGTAATGACAGAATTGCCTTGCGGCAATTGGGTTAATTCATGTTCAAGGCTCGCTTGGCGATGGCCAATGTGGGTGGCAGGCAGGTTAAATAGAGGCTGCTGTTGAACTGCTGCAATATGCGTTTGAGCTCGTTCATATCGTCGGGATGGAGGGTCAAGGACCAGAGTGCTCTGGGCTGGCCGTGATGGAGGCCATTGGTGTAGATGATGGTGCAATCTTCGATACGCAGCTCTTTGCAGTGGGCTTCCATCTGCAGGCCCACATCCGGAAACCAGATATGCAACGTGCCTGAAGAGATAAAGGTGAACTGAGCGACCAGATTGCCTTCTCCAACGATCCTGAATGTCTTTTCCACCACGGCAACTTGCATACCTACTCCTTGGTATTTAGGTCAATATTGACATCAATATCACCAATGCAGCATGGATATGCAAGCGTCATCTCCACGCTCGAGGATTGGGCGCTTGAAGGGGCATTCAGGGTGGGTTAATCCGACCATCGATAGCCAGCTTTACTGCAGTGTTAATATTGCTTGGTGTAACAAATATGGGGCACGAAAAAAGCCTGCACTTGCGATGCAGGCCCCTTCTCTTTGAATGTGCTTACTCAAATCAGGCTACCAACCACCGTTTACGCTTGGGCATGGGGGTCAGTTGATGAGATTTACGCGTATCGGTGCACATCTCGATGATGATTGTCTTCAGTTCGCTCATATCGACAGTATTGAGTGTTAGCGACCAGAATGCCCTCGCCTGGCTATAGTGCATGCCATTGGTATAGAGCAGGGTGTCATTTTCAAAACGAAGCTGATTGCAGGGTGCTTCCATCTGCAATCCGGTTTCGGGAAACCAGACGTTTAATGTGCCCGAGGGGATCAGGGTAAATTGCGCCATCAGATCGCCTTGTCCAACAATCTTGTAGGTTTTTTTGATGATATCTAGCGGCATAGGGTTATCTCGGTATTTCTGCAAGCTATTAGTCGATGGTGTCTCTATTGCGGAATGAATATGTATCCCGCAGATGGCAACGCGCTCGTTCCTTACCGCCACGTTGTTCCCTGAACCGATTGCCATCCCAGAGAAGTACAAAATAACCGCATCAGCTTGTATGAGACCTTAATG
>NZ_JRGK01000342.1 GCF_000764645.1 Aeromonas finlandensis | reverse complement strand
CCGAGGTGGTGCCCCACGAGGTGGCCCATCTGCTGGTTTATGCCCTGTGGGGTGATGGGCGTGGCAAAAACCGGGTCTTGCCCCACGGCCGCCAGTGGCAATCGGTGATGCGGGAGGTGTTCGGCCTTGAGCCCAGAACCACCCACAGCTTCGATCTGGCGGTATTGGCCCAGCGCACCATCCCCTATCGCTGTCACTGCCAGCAGCATCAACTATCGATACGCCGCCACAACAAGGTAGTACGTGGCGAGGCCCGCTATCACTGCCGCCGCTGCAAGCAGCCGCTGGAGCGGGAACGGCCGGAGCCCGAACAGTAAGCCAGCTTGTGTCGCGCCCCTGTGGTAGGGTGCCCGCCATCGTTCGTCAATCATCCCGTTTGCAAGGAATTCCATGCGTTTTATCTCTTCCCTCGTCCTGACCCTGCTGGCCGGTTTGCCGCTGCTCAGCGCGCCCCTGCACGCCCAGACCTTTCGCGAAGCCAAGCAGGATCTGGTGAAGCTCTATCGCAGCCAGCCAGCAGTCACTACCTTCTATTGCGGCTGCGACATCGACTATCAGGGCAAGAAGATGCTCCCGGACCTCGCCAGCTGCGGCTACGAGCCGCGCAAGCAACCAAAACGGGCCGCCCGCATCGAGTGGGAACATGTGGTGCCCGCCTGGGAGTTCGGCCACCAGCTGCAGTGCTGGCAGGATGGCGGTCGCAAGAACTGCGAAAAAGCGAGCCCCGAGTTCAACAAGATGGAGGGAGACATGCACAACCTCTTCCCCGCCATCGGCGAGGTGAATGGCGATCGGGCCAACTACCGCTTCTCCGACTGGAACGGCAAGCCGGATCAGTACGGTCAGTGCCAGATGCTGGTGGATTTCAAAGAGCGTCGGGTACAACCGCCCAAGGGGCCGGTACGGGGCCAGATCGCCCGCGCCTACCTCTACATGAGCCAGCAGTATGGGCTGCGTCTGGCAGCGCAACAGCGTAAACTGTTTGAAGCTTGGGATCGCCAGTACCCGGCAGAAGGCTGGGAGTGCGAGCGCAATCGCCGTATCGGCAAGCTGCAGGGCAATACCAATCTGTTTGTTACTCGGCAATGTGAATAACATCTATCGTTTTGGAACTAACCCCGAGTCACGGCTGATATAGCAATCTCGTAGAGCTTGGGGTTGAATGAACAACATGTATCGGTAAACTGGTATAATTGTGGATATTGAAATGATACTCATACATTTAAATGTACCAGTTCAAGTCGTTAACTTTATCCAGATGACATAATTCCTGCACCATGAGCAATACAAACCGTTATAAGTTCAATATCGAAAGAAGTATTTTGTTCCTGCCAGAACAAAACCAATTACTGGTTGATGGTGTATCAATAAGAATGGAGCCATTGCAGGTAAAACTACTGCAAGTGTTAATTAAATATCATGGTGACGTGATGAGTACATCACGCTTGGCAAGCCTTGTTTGGCAAAGAGAAAATGTCTCTGATAATTTGGTTAGACAAGTCATCAGCCAGCTTAGAACTCATCTTTCAGATAACGAAAGACCTCATAAAATAATACAAACAATCCCCAAGAAAGGATATTTTTTACTGCCGGAGGTCCTGTGCATTGATGATATTAATATGGCTGAGAAGGAACTCCATCTTTCCATTAAAGAGGCTCAACCCAACCACCGACATGGTTACAAGAAAACAATCATGATGATGGCATGTTTTGCCAGCCTGATGATTGCAGTTTACTCAGCACAATTATATTTCAAAAAAAACGTCAGCAATAGTGAGCCACTATCTATTTATCTATCCTCATCTATGTCAGATGATAAAATAGATAATGCTTTCATTGCCAGCATGCAAAATTACATATATTACACTCTCAGAACAGCAAAAAATATTAATGTATTTCTGCTAAATAAATTTACAACTCAGTCAGACCAACATAAGAATACCTATCGCTTAATAACAAATTATCATCGATATAGTGATGAGTACAAACTCACGATAGATATTTACGATCATGAAAATATATTTATTACCACATTTAGCACCACTTTTTCAAAAGTTAATTTTTTATTAAACATCGGCAATTTGACTCTCGACATTAAAGAATACTTATCACCAAACTCGATTAATCACTCGATATTCTTCAAAC
>NZ_JRGK01000341.1 GCF_000764645.1 Aeromonas finlandensis | reverse complement strand
AGTGGCCACCGCTGCAATTGTTTGATCCAACAGAGTGTTTTCTTGGTTACGAAATTACGCTGCGCAGCGCGCAATCCCCAGAGCGCATTCAAAGCACCTTCGATTTTGTCGCTCACGCCAGCATTATCTGCCTGTTCACTCCTCATCAGGATCTGGCTGAATTTGCCAAACAGGGCGCGCGGCTGGCCCAATGGCGCAATGAGCCGCTGGCAACGCAACTGGCTCGCTGGGAAGCGGCCAATGTCCTGACCCGGACAGAAGCGGATGCCATCGAACGCGGGGCATACGACACTGCGCCTATAGCCTCATTTGATCAGCGTGATCAGCCCCTCCCCGCCAAGCCAGAGAGCGAAGCCGAAAATCCCACCCCACATCAGGTCAAAGCAGCACCACTGCGGGCCGAAGGGCACTACATCCGCATTGAGGCGGCCAAGCTGGATCGGCTGATCAATCGGGTTGGCGAACTGGTGATCGCCACCTCGGCCACCACCTTGCAGGCAAAACTGCGGGGGGATGCCGAGCTTGTCGAGTCGGTCGCCACCGTCAACACCCTGGTCGAAGGGATCCGTGATGATGCCCTCACCCTGCGGATGGTGCCGATCAACGAGATCTTCAATCGCTTTCCCCGCCTGGTCCATGAGCTGTCCCAACAGACCGGGAAAAACATCAGCCTGCACATCAATAACGCCGATACCGATATCGACAAATCCATGGTCGAGAAGTTGACCGACCCCCTGATGCATCTGGTACGCAATGCCGTTGATCATGGTATCGAGGATGAACAGCAGCGCCTGCAGGCGGGTAAATCTGCTGTCGGCGTGATCACCCTCAATGCCTACCACGACGCAGGTGCTGTGGTCGTTGAAGTAAGTGACGATGGCCGTGGGATTGATCGGGAGAAGATCCAGGCCAAGGCACTGGCGCTCGGCATGACGCAAGAGGGCAAAGTATTGGGGGAGCAGGAGATATTCCAGTTTCTGTTTCAGCCAGGCTTCTCCACGGCCGCCGATGTCAGCGACCTCTCAGGCCGTGGGGTCGGGCTGGATGTAGTCAAACGCAATCTGGAGTCGCTGCGTGGGGAAGCCACCATCGAGAGCCGTTTGGGGGTGGGAACCACCTTCCGTCTGAGATTGCCGTTGACACTGGCCATCATCGACGGTTTTCGCATCGAGGTGGATCACTCCTCACTGGTGATCCCCCTCGACATGATGATCGAGTGCATCGACCTGCCGCCGGAGGCGCTCGATACCCCGTCACGCCAAATAAATATTCGCGGTGAGTGGGTGCCCTTCATCGTGTTGCGCGAGCTGTTTGCCCTCCCTCCCGCTTGCGAACCTGCCTTTGTCGTGATGGTCGATTATGCCGATAACCGGGCGGGCATCGTGGTGGATCGGCTGATCGGCGAGGTACAGGCGGTGATCAAACCGCTGGGCGAGCTGTTCAAATC
>NZ_JRGK01000340.1 GCF_000764645.1 Aeromonas finlandensis | reverse complement strand
GGCCAAGGCGGTGGATGGGGACGGGCGCAAATCCCTCAACTATCTGGAGCTGCTGGCCGACATGGCCGAAACCGATGGTGCAGGGGCGCGGGTGATCGACAGCGCCTTGCTCGCCGCCGTGGTGGGGGAGCATGTGGCCCGCTTCGACAAGGGGGGGGATCACTTCTATGACCTCATCTCGGCGGTGCACAAATCCATTCGCGGCTCGGCGCCGGATGCGGCGCTCTACTGGTATGCCCGCATGGTGAGTGCCGGTTGCGATCCGCTCTATATTGCCCGCCGCTTGCTGGCGATTGCCTCGGAAGATGTGGGCAATGCCGATCCCCGTGCCATGCAGGTCGCCCTGTCGGCCTGGGATTGTTTCCATCGGATCGGTCCGGCGGAAGGGGAGCGCGCCATCGCCCAGGCGATCGTCTATCTCGCCTGTGCCCCGAAAAGCAATGCGGTCTATACCGCCTGGAAGGCGGCGCTTCATGATGCCAAAAACCTCCCTGACTTCGAGGTGCCGGTGCATCTGCGCAATGCGCCGACCAAGCTGATGAGCGATCTGGGCTATGGCGCCGAGTATCGCTATGCCCACGACGAACCGGGCGCTTATGCCGCAGGTGAGGAGTATTTCCCGCCGGAGCTTGCCGGCAAGCAGTACTATCAGCCGACCGATCGCGGCCTTGAAAAGCAGATCGGCCAGAAGCTCGATTACCTCCATGAACTGGACAGGCAGAGTCCGCAGCAACGGGGCAAATAGCCCCTTTGTCACCCCGCATGGCTGAAAATTGGTCAGGCGTTTGAATATGCAGGACGGTTTGCGTGCCAAAGTCGGTAAAAACGACACAAATAGTCCCTGTTCGGGCGGGGGGGCGGTCTGCTACACTGCCCGTCTGACCCCGCTTGTCTTGGCCTTGCGCCATCTTCTTGATCTCGAAGGCCTGATTGTTAAGGCCCGATTCTGAAGACGATTGGGGTGCGCCAACCGATGTTAACTTCCGGATCTGTTTCCCAGCCCGTCATGATGACTCAGGCCCAGATCCCATTTTAAAAAAAGTAGGTAAACCATGCTGGATCCCAAATATCTGCGCAGCGATATCGAAGAGGCTGCCGCTCGTCTGGCGACACGTGGCTACGTTCTGGACGTAGCGGCGGTCAACGCTCTGGAAGAGAAACGCAAGGATCTGCAGTCCCGTACCCAGGAGCTGCAGGCCGAGCGCAACGCCCGCTCCAAATCCATCGGTGAAGCTGCCCGTCGTGGTGAAGATGTTGCCCCGCTCAAGGCCGAAGTGACCAAGATCAATGACGAGCTGGAAACCAGCAAGGTCGAGCTGGATGCCCTGCTGGCCCAGCTGAAAGCCATTGCCGACGCCATCCCCAACCTGCCGAGCGAAACCACCCCGGTGGGTCGTGACGAGAACGACAACGTGGAAGTGCGCCGCTGGGGTACCCCGCGTCAGTTCAGCTTCCCGGTGCGCGATCACATCGATCTGGGCGAAGCGGCCAAGGGCGTTGACTTCAAGAACGGCGTCAAGCTCTCCGGTACCCGTTTCGTGGTGATGAAGGGGCAGATTGCCCGTCTGCACCGTGCACTGGCCCAGTTCATGCTGGACCTGCACACCCTGCAGCACGGCTACACCGAGTGCTACGTGCCCTATCTGGTGAACCCGGACAGCCTCTATGGCACCGGTCAGTTGCCGAAGTTTGCCCAGGACCTGTTCAATACCGGTATCGAAGGTGAAGGGGAAGAAGAGGGCAAGGTGCGCAAGTTCTCCCTGATCCCGACCTCTGAAGTGCCGCTCACCAACATGGCCCGTGACGAGATCTTTGATGCGCAAGAGCTGCCCATCAAGATGACCGCCCACAGCCCCTGCTTCCGCTCTGAAGCCGGTTCCTACGGTCGTGATACCCGTGGCCTCATCCGTATGCACCAGTTCGACAAGGTTGAAATGGTTCAGCTGGTTCACCCGGAGCAATCCTGGGAAGCGCTGGAAGAGATGGTGGGTCACGCCGAGAAGGTGCTGCAACTGCTGGAGCTGCCGTATCGCGTGATGGCACTCTCTACCGGTGACATGGGCTTCTGCGCCTCCAAGACCTACGATCTGGAAGTGTGGCTGCCGGCCCAGAACACCTACCGCGAGATCTCCTCTGTCTCCAACTGTACCGACTTCCAGGCGCGCCGCATGCAGGCTCGCGTGCGCATCGACGGCAAGCCGCAGCTGCTGCACACCCTGAACGGTTCCGGTCTGGCGGTGGGTCGTACTCTGGTTGCCGTGATGGAGAACTACCAGCAGGAAGATGGCCGCATCGCCATCCCGGCTGCGCTGCAATCCTACATGGGTGGCCTGACCCACATCGGGTAAGCGCTCGTTGCAGACGACAACGCCATGGCATTGCCATGGCGTTGTGCATTCTGGCGCCGGTCAACCGTTTTAGTGCTGAAAAAATGCGGTTGTTCGGCGCCGCGTTGAACAGTTAACACATTTTTATCAAGCAATGCGCAATCGTTTTTGTTAGACTGCGCCGCAATTTCGCAGGACATCTTTTTCTATGGTCTGGATTGATTACGCCATCATCGGTATCGTCGGTTTTTCTGCTCTCATCAGCCTGGTGCGCGGCTTCGTCAAGGAGGCCATGTCTCTTGTCACCTGGTTTATCGCCTTCTTTATCGCCAGCCATTTCTATCCCGATCTCGCCGTCTATTTCACCTCATTCTCCGATGCCCTGGTACGCAACGGTCTGGCCATCGCAGCCCTGTTTGTGGCGACCCTGATCCTCGGCAGCGTGGTCAACTATGTGGTGGGCCTGTTGGTGGACAAGACGGGTCTCTCCGGTACCGATCGGGTGCTGGGGGTCTGCTTCGGAGCAATTCGCGGGGTGCTGGTCGTCAGTGCCCTGCTTTTTTTCATGGATACCTTCACCAGCCTCTCCCAGAG